>DATCMG010000898.1:0-4701 GCA_036563555.1 Roseomonas sp.
TGTTCGAGCGTGATGTGGTCGGTCGCGTCGTTGCCGCGCGCCAGTCCCTGGAAGGGCGGCGGGCGGGAGAGGCTGTCCAGCAGACCGTCGATGCTGGCCATGTCGAGGTCGCTGTTGCGCCAGGCGAGGGTGGTCAGCGGATCGAAATGATGCCCTTCGATCTTGTAGACCATGTCGTCCGACAGCGGCGGGCAGTCGGCCGTCACGCCGAAGCTGCCGTCGCGCATGCCGCGCCCGGCGCGGCCCGCGATCTGGGCCGCTTCCTGCGGTGTCAGGATGCGGGGGCGGTGGCCGTCGAACTTCTGGAGGGACGCGAAGGCCACATGGTCCACGTCCATGTTGAGGCCCATGCCGATCGCGTCGGTGGCAACGAGGAAGTCCACCTCGCGGTTCTGGTAAAGGGCGACCTGGGCGTTGCGGGTGCGGGGCGAGAGGCGGCCCATCACCACCGCGCAGCCGCCCCGGCGGCGCCGGATGGCCTCCGCGATGGCGTAGACCTCGCCCGCCGAGAAGGCGACGACGGCGCTGCGCGGGGGCAGGCGGGTCAGCTTGGCCGGGCCGGCATGGGTGAGCTGGGACAGGCGCGGGCGGCTCTCGATCTCCGCCTGGGGGACCAGGCGCTGGAGAAGGGGGCGGATCGTCTCGGCGCCGAGGAACATGGTCTCGACCAGGCCGCGGGCATTCAGCAGCCGGTCGGTGAAGACATGGCCGCGATCGGCATCGGCGCAGAGCTGGATTTCGTCCACGGCGACGAACTCGGCCTGCCGGTCGAGCGGCATCGCTTCCACCGTGCAGGCGAACCACTTCGCCCCCGGCGGGACGATCTTCTCCTCGCCGGTGATGAGGGCGACATTGCGCTCGCCCTTGGCGGCCACCATGCGGTCGTAATTCTCGCGCGCCAGCAGGCGCAGCGGGAAGCCGATGATGCCGCTGGAATGGGCCAGCAGGCGCGTGATGGCCAGATGGGTCTTGCCGGTGTTGGTCGGGCCGAGAACGGCCTTCACCCGCGATGGAAACATCTGGCGTTCTGAGATGGGGCTCATCTGCGGGGACGTGTGGCGCCCCGGGCCGGGGATGGCAAGCGCATCTTGGCAAGCCGGGGGGCAGGGGGGAGTTTGGGGCGCCCGATGACCCCTCCCGCCTCCGCGCCGCCGGCGCCCGCTCCTCCCCTGGCCCGCCTCGCCTTCCTGCTCGCCGCCAGCTTTCTCGGCGTGGGGGTGACCATGCCTTTCCTGCCGCCCTTCCTGGCCGGGAAGGGGCTTGGGGCGGAAGGGGTGGCGCAGATCCTCTTCGCGGGATCGCTGATCCGCTTCCTCGTCAGCCCGGCGCTGGGGCGGCTGGCGGACCGTATCGGGGATGGGCGGGTCGTGCTGATCCCCTGCGCGCTCCTGGCCGCCCTGGCCGCGCCGCTTTTCCTGCCGGCGCAGGGCTTCTGGGCGGTTCTGGCGGTGCAGCTCCTCTTCGCGGCCGCCATGGCGCCGCTCAGCCCGCTGGGCGAGGCGATGACCCTGGCCGCCACGCGGCGGGCGGGGGCGGATTACGGGCGGGTCCGGGCGGCGGGGTCGGTGGCCTTCATCCTGGGCGCTGTCGGGGCGGGCGGGATGGCGGCCTGGGCGGGCTATGCGGCCGTGCCCTGGCTGCTGGCCGCCTCCTATGCCACCGCCGTGCTGGCCGCCTGGATCCTGCCGCGGCCGGAGGCGCGGGTGGTCCGGCCGGTCCCCGCGCGCGGCGGCCTGCGCGGCGTCTTCGCCCTGCACCTGTTGCGGCAGCCGGGCTTCGGCCGGCTGGTGGCGATCACCGGGCTGATCCAGGGCTCGCACGCCGCCTATTACGGCTTCTCCTCCATCCACTGGGCGCGGGCCGGGCATTCGGCCGAGACGATCGGGCTGCTCTGGGCCGAGGGGGTGCTGGCGGAGGTCTTGCTGTTCTTCTGGGCGCGGCCGCTGCTCGGGCGGCTCTCGCCGCGTGGGCTGATGTTCCTGGCGGCGGGGACGGGGGTGCTGCGCTGGACGGCGCTGGCAGCCACGACCGAAGCCTGGGCGCTGGTCATCCTGCAGGCAACGCACGCCCTGACCTTCGGGGCGCAGTATATGGGGGCGATGCGCTGGCTTTCGGCCAACCCGCCGCCCGGTGAGGCGCTGGCCGCGCAGAGTTTGCACGCGGCGATCGGGACAACCGGGGCGCAGGCCATTTCCATGCTGGTGGCGGGTTGGCTATATGCGCGTTTCGGGGGCGAGGCTTTCCTTGCCATGGCAGCGTTCTGTGCATTGGCGGTGCCGGTGGCTTGGCGGTGGCGGGCGGGGCGGTAGCGCCCAGGGCTCAGGAAAAGCGTCCCGGACCTCCGAGTTCAGGGATCCGTCCGGTCGCATTATCCCGTTTCGCCCGCGCGGAAGCCTTGGTGCGATCACAGTTCAGCGGGGTTTCCGCCCCTTTTGCGGTGTATGTGAGTTTACACGCATAGGTTGAAGAGGCGACAGCAAGGCATGACGATCGCCGGAACCCATGACGCGACCCTGATCATCCTCTCGATCCTGATCGCGATGGCCGCGTCCTACACGGCGCTTGACCTCGCGAACCGGATTCAGGCCTCCACGGGCTGGGCACGCCATGCCTGGCTCGCAACGGCCGCGGTCGCCATGGGTGGCGGCATCTGGGCCATGCACTTCGTCGCCATGCTCGCCTTCAGCATGCCGGGGATGGAGGTGGGCTACGACATCAGCCTCACGCTGCTCTCCCTGGCGGTCGCGATCGGAGCCACCGGGCTCAGCTTCCTGCTCGTGAGCCGGTCCCGCCCGACCACCGTGCTCCTCCTGACAAGCGGGCTGCTCATGGGCCTTGGCATCGTGGCCATGCATTACATGGGCATGGCCGCGATGAGGATGGAGGCGGATCTCCGCTACAATCACTTCTGGGTCGCGGTCTCGGTCCTGATCGCCATCGGCGCGGCGACGGTTGCGCTATGGCTCTCCATGCGGGCCAGCCGCATGGCCGCGCGGGCCGGCGCCGCCATCGTCATGGGGATCGCGATCTCGGGCATGCACTATGCCAGCATGCAGGGCGCGATCTTCACCGCCCATTCCCATGTCGATCACGCCCGGGGCTGGACCAGCCTGACCCAGGTCACTCTCGCCCTCGCCGTGACGGCCTCGACCTTCCTGATCCTCTTCCTGACGCTGATTGCGGCCATGTTCGACCGGCGCTTCGCCCAGCTCTCGGAACGCGAGACGGCGGCGCTGCGGGAAAGCGGGCAGCGCTTCCAGGCGCTCTACCAGCGGACGCCGCTTCCCCTGCATTCGCTCGACCAGGAGGGCCGCATCGAGAATGTGACGGAGGCCTGGCTCGATCTGATGGGCTACCGGCGCGAGGAGGTGACCGGGCGGCCCCTGATCAACTTCATGGCCGAGGCTTCGGCCCGGCAGGTCGTGCAGTCCGACTGGCCCGCGCTTCTCCGGCAGGGCGAGCTGAAGGACAGGGAGTACCGGGTCGTGACCCGGGCGGGCGAGTTCCTGGATGTCGTCGCCTCCGCCCGTGTCGAGCGGGAGGAGCAGGGCGCCGTGTTGCGCATCCTGGGCGGGCTGACCGATGTCACGGAGCGCAAGCGCACCGAGGAGGCGCTGCGCCAGTCGCAGAAGATCGAGGCCATCGGCCAGCTCACCGGCGGGGTGGCGCATGATTTCAACAATCTGCTGGCCGTGGTGATGGGCAACCTGGAGTTGCTGCGCAAGCGCCTGCCTGATGACCCCAAGGCGGCGCAGTTCCTGGAGAGCGCGCTTCAGGGCGTGCGGCGCGGCGCGGGGCTGACGCAGCGCCTGCTCGCCTTCGCCCGCAAGCAGGACCTCAAGCCCCAGGCGGTGGACGTGCCGGAGCTCGTGCACGGCATGGCGGAACTGCTGCAGCGTTCCATCGGGCCGATGGTGCGGATCGACACGCAATTTCCCCTGGGCCTCTCCTACGCGCATGTGGATGGCCACCAGCTGGAGCTTGCACTGCTCAACCTGGCCGTGAATGCGCGTGACGCCATGCCGGATGGCGGCACGCTGCGGATTTCAGGCTTCGAGCGGGTGCTGCCTCCCGGCGCCTCGGACGGGCTGAAGCCGGGCCGTTACGTATGCCTGTCGGTGGCGGATACCGGGGTGGGCATGGATGCCGCGACGCTGGCCCGCGCCACGGAGCCGTTCTTCACCACCAAGGGGGTCGGCAAGGGAACGGGGCTTGGCCTGTCCATGGCGCAGGGCCTCGCGGGGCAGTCGGGCGGGCGCCTCATTCTCCGGAGCCGGCCCGGGGAGGGAACCACGGCCGAGCTATGGCTTCCCGCGCTTCAGGAGAAGGCGCAGGCGAAGCGGCCGGAAGCCGTGGCCGCCCCGGCCAGCAAGCCCATGGGGCCGCTGGCGATCCTGGCGGTGGACGATGATCCCCTCGTGCTGACCAACACGGCGGCCATGCTGGAAGATCTGGGCCACACGGTGTTGCAGGCGTCCTCCGGGCAGGATGCCCTTGCCCTGCTGCGATCCGGACGCCGCGTCGATGCGGTCATCACGGACCAGGCCATGCCCGGCGTGACGGGCACGCAACTAGCCGGCACGATCCGTTCCGAGTGGCCCGACCTGCCGATCCTCCTGGTGAGCGGCTATGCGGAGCTGCCATCCAGCGCGGAAGGAAGGCTTCCGCGCCTGAGCAAGCCCTTCAACCAGGCCGCGCTCG
>DATCMG010000899.1:0-2427 GCA_036563555.1 Roseomonas sp.
AGTGCGTCGAGCACGGCCGCGAGCGCCACCTGGTTGGAGGCATCGACCGCGTGGACGCTGGCCCGGGCGCCGAGGGCGGCGAGCGCCGTGATCGCCTCCCCCACGCCCGGCGTGGCCGGGCCGCGGCGGGAGAGCAGGGCCAGCCGCGTGGCGCCGTTGGCCGCGAGCCACTTGGCGCATTCCAGCCCGAAGCCGGAGGCGCCGCCCGTGACGAGGATGGTGCCCGCGGCCTCGCCGGCTCGCGGCGACCAGGTGGCCGGCGGGCGCGCATCGCCACGCGGCGGGATGACGATGATCTTGCCGATATGGCCGCTCGCCTGGAGGAGACGGAAGGCGCCCTCGGCCTCCTCCGCGGCGCGGCGGGCATAGGGGAGGGGGCGGAAATCGCCCGTGGCCAGCCGGCCGCGGATGGATTCCAGCAGCCGGGCCGCCTCGGCCGGGCGGGCACGGGGAAGCTGGTCCACGTCCACGCCGAAATAGGTGATGTTGCGGCGGAAGGGGCGCATGGCGATGCGCCTGTCCTCCGCATAGTCGCGCTTGCCCAACTCGATGAAGCGGCCATAGGGCTTCACCAGGGCCAGGGAGCGCTCCATCGCCTCCCCCGCCAGGGAATTCAGCACCACATCCACGCCCTCGGGCCAGTGGTGGCGCAGCGCATCGTCGAAGCCAGCGGCGCGGCTGTCGAGCACGAGGTCGGCGCCGGCAGCGCGCAGGAAGGCGCGCTTGGCCGCGGTGCCGGCGGTCATCGCCACCTGCGCCCCCGCCGCCTGGGCCACCTGCAGCGCGGCAAGGCCGACCGCGCCGGCGCCGCCATGGATCAGCACCTGCTCCCCCGGGCCGAGCCGCGCGCAGGTTTCCAGCGCGTAGACGGCGGTGAGGAAGGCGACCGGAATGGTGGCGGCCGCGGTGAAGGTCAGCCCTTCCGGGATCGGGGCCAGGGCCTCGGCGCGCGTGAGCGCGCGGCTGGCCAGTGCCCGGGGCGCGAAGCCGAAGACGCGCGTGCCGGGGTGGAAGGGCACGCCAGGGCCGGCGGCCTCCACCACCCCCGCGCATTCCATGCCGAGGCCGGCGCCGGCGAAGCCATCCTTCAGCGTTTCCTCCGGCAGCAGGCCCTGGGCCCACATCAGGTCGCGGAAGTTGAGGCCAGCGGCTTCCACGCGCAGCCGCACCTCGCCGGGACCGGGCGCGCGGAGCGGCTCCATCGCCTCCCAGCCGAGGGAGGAGAGGGCGCCGGGCTGGCGCACGGTGAGCCGCGCGGCCGTGGTGGGGCCGGGCGGATACCCCTGGGCGACGCGTGGCACACGGCGGGCGGACAGGCCGAGCACCAGGTCCGGCTCCGCGCCCGGAGCGAGGATCTCAGGCAGCAGGCGGCGGGCGGCGGCGGCCGGGGCGAGGGCGGCATCCACCATGATGCGGCGCGGTGCCAGGTCCGGCATCTCATTGGCGAGGACCCGGCCGAGGGCCCGCACCGCCTCGGCGGCCGGGGTCGCGGGGCCGCCCTGCGCGACGAGGGTGAAGGTGGCGCAGGCGCCGGAAGCCGCCTGGGCAAGCTGGGTGATGCCGGCCAGGGTGGTGCAGAGCGCGGCCCCGTCCGAATGGGCAAGCGCGACCACCGCCGCATCGCGCAGCGCGCGCGGGGGCAGTGCGGAGGCATCCTCCAGCCGGTGCGATTCGACCATTGCGCCGGCCCGGCTCAGGGTGGCGGCCAGGGCCTCGCTCAGCGGCGCGGCGTCGGTGTCGGCCAGCACCACGAAGCGGTGCTGCGGCGCGGCCTCCGTTGCGGCCGGAGCGGGGGCGGGCCGCTGAGCGGCCACGAGGAGCGCGGGCCAGGGCGAGGCGCGCAGCGGTTCCACCCGCGCCGCGGTCCAGCCGCCTTCGGCGAGCGCGTCGCGCCAGGTGCCGATGCTGGGCGGGGAGGGGGCGGCCCAGCTTTCCGGATCCTGCCCACGCACGAAATCGATGAGCCGGCTCGGGCCGGGCTCGGTCAGCAGGAGGACGCCGCCTTCGGCCAGCGCCGCCGCGAGATTGGCCAGGATGCCGGTGCCGGCGCGCCCGCGCGCCGCCGGGTTAACCCCCACCACGAGATCCGCGACCATCGGGGGCGGAGCGCCCCCGGCTGGATCCCAATCGAGCGAGACCACCTCGACCGCCGCCTGACCGGTCGGGGCCGGCCGGGCCTCCCCGGCCAACATCAACAGCACGCGGTGGCCGGAGCGGGCGAGGCCGGCCGCCAGATGGCGGCTGACCGCGGTGCCGCCGAGATCGAGCACGCGCAGGGGGCGGTCGGCCGGCCAGGCGGCGGCGATGGTGGCGGCGGCATCCGCGACGACCTGGGCCAGCCGGTCGAAGGCCGCGGATTCCTCGGAGGCCCGCAGCCGCGCGGTCTCGGGCGGCAGATGGCCGGCCAGCGCCTCCGGCAGGCGCTCG
>DATCMG010000900.1:0-6981 GCA_036563555.1 Roseomonas sp.
GTAACGGTGGCCTCTTCAAGCGCCTGATGTTCTGGGAGTATGCGGGCTTCTTCAAGGCCGGCATGGTCACGCGCAACGAGCGCAACGCCATCATCCAGCACGGCACGATGACGCTGATCCGCAAATCCGCGATGGAGCAGGCGGGCGGCTGGGCCGAGTGGTGCATCTGCGAGGACAGCGAGCTTGGCCTGAAGCTGATGCGCCAGGGCTGGGAGGCCGTGTATTGCCCGGACTCGATGGGCCGGGGCGTGATGCCGGACGACTTCTCCGCCTATCGCAAGCAGCGCCACCGCTGGGCCTTCGGTGCGGTGCAGATCGTGAAGGGTCATTGGAAGGCCCTGCTCAATCCCTTCAACCGCAGCCTGACCCAGGGCCAGCGCTTCCACTTCGTCATGGGCTGGATGCCCTGGATGGGGGATGCGCTGGGGCTGGCCTTCGTCATCGGTGGCCTGGTCTGGTCGGTCGGCCTCGTGCTGATCCCGCTGACGCGACTCTACCCGACGATTGACCTGTTCGGGTTGGAGGTCGCGACCCAGGGCCTCCGCACGGCGCTGGTGTCGGTCGGCCTGTCGGATGAGTTCCCGATCACCCTCTTTATGCTGCCGAGCCTCGGCCTCTTCACCTTCAAGCTGGCGCAGATCTGGCTGCTCTACCGTGCCCGTGTTGCCTGCGGCCCCTGGGCCCGGCTGGGCGCGGCGCTCGGCGGGCTGGCGCTGACCCACACCATCGGCAAGGCGGTGTGGCAGGGCTTCTTCATCAGGCGGGCGCATTTCGCCCGCACGCCGAAGATGGAGAATGCGCCCGCCCTGGTACAGGGCCTGATGACGGCGCGGCAGGAGGGCATGATAATGCTCCTGCTCTGGCTCGCCGCCGCCGGCATCACCGTCGCGCATCGCGGCGGCACCTGGGAGGCGATCCTCTGGAGCGTCATCCTGCTGGTGCAGTCGATCCCCTATCTCGCGGCCGTGTCGATGGCGCTGATCGCGGCGCTGCCGGCGGAAAAGGCCGCCATGCTGCCAGGCGCGGTTTCCGCCCCCTCCTCCGCCGGGCAGGCTGTGGCGCGGACCGAGGTGAAGTAGACCTCGGTCACGAACGGAAGCGGCCCGCGGGGGAGACCCCGCGGGCCGTTTTTCATTGGTTGGCCGGGCAGCAGAATTGAACTTCGTTAACGCAGTTTGAAGATGTGCGCCTGATGCACGCGGCGTTAAGTCTTCGGTCACCTTTTGCCGGAGCGATGCGCATGGCCGAGATTCTTTCCCTGACCCGCCACCCGCAGGAGCGCCTGCAATCCGCCCTGCGCCTCCTCGCCATCGCGCAGGAGGAGCAGCGTGGCGCGCTGGAGGAGTTCCGCGAGAGCCTTTACGCCCTGCGCGACAGCACCTCGCGCCTGCAGGCCAGCGTGCATGGCTGGCAGCGCCAGATCACGGCCACGGGCCGCGATGTCGAGGCCGCGCGAGAGGCCGCGCGCACGCTGGAGGCTACCGCCGCGCGGATGTGACGCCTTCAGAGAGGACGCACATGGGTCGCGGAGCGCAACACGGCCGGCAGGAAGCCGCAGGCCTCGTAGAACCGCCCCGCCTCCACCGGCGCGCGCACGCGCAGCAGGCGGAAGCCGTTCTCGCTCGCCGTGGTCGCGGCCGCTTCCACCAGCGCTCGCCCCAAGCCGCGCCCACGATGCTCGGAGGAGACATAAAGCCGGCGCAGCCGCGCGATCCCCGGTTCCTCGATATAGGGATCGGCGCTGAGGCCGAGCATTCCGGCCAGGGCCGCGCCGCGCCAGGCGGCGAAAAGCCCCTCGCCCGGTGCGTCGAAGCGCAGGGTGCCGCTTTCCCAATCTTCCTCAAGCACCCGCAGCAGCCGCCAGCCCTCGGCGAGCGCGGCATCGCGCAGCCCGGGAAAGCCGGGCGGCAGCGCGGTGATGCGCTCGACCCGCGCGTTCATCCGCCGCGATGGACGATGTGGAGCTTGTTCCCCTCCGGATCCCTGACATAGGCGCCGTAGTAATCGGGGGCGTAGCGCGTGCGCAGGCCCGGCGTGCCCTCATCCATGCCGCCATGCGCGAGCGCGGCCGCATGCGCCGCATCCACCGCAGCACGGCTCGGCGCCATGAAGGCGACCATGCAGCCATTGCCGGGGGTGGCGGGTTGGCCGTCAAAGGGTTCCTGCACGTCGAAGGTCGGGTGGCGCGTGCCGGGGGCGCGGTAGCAAACCCCCTTCGGTCCCGCGACCGAGTCCGGTCCACGCTCCAGCCCGAGCGGGATCAGCACCGCATCGTAGAAGCGCGCCATGGCATCCAGGTCGCGCGCACCGACCATCACATGGCTGAACATGCCCCTACCTCGTCACGTCGTTCGCACCGGCGCGAAGGCGCAGGCCGGGGCGGAGATTGCGGAAGGGCAAGGTCGCTGGGTCGGCTACCACAGGGCCGGGTGCGGCCACCACCAGCACCCGCTCGGCGATTGGCTGGAAATCGGCGCGGAAATGCACGGAAGATTTTACCGCCACGATGCGTTCCTGCGCTGGCTCCACGCCGATGTGGCGGAACAGCGCGAGGTCATAGGCCTGCATCTTGCGGCTGGTGACGATCACCCGCACCCCGCCAATGGCGATCAGCGCCGAGGGACCGAGATCGGCCGGGTTGCCCCCCGCCATGGCGCCCGTGCAGGTGAAGCGCCCGTTCGACAGGCGAAGGACGCGCGCGGTCACCTCCAGCGGCAAGCCGTCGCTCTTGCCGCCGAGCTTGAGGGAAACCGTCGCCCCCTCCCCGGCCGCGTGGCAGGCGCGGGCGCTTTCGGCGTCGTTGATGGAACCGACCACCGCCTGTCGCGCGCCCTGGCGCACCAGCTCCGCCAGCAGGCCGGTGGTGTCGCCATGGCCCCCGCCGCCGGGATTGTCCTGCGTGTCGGCCAGCACCACGGGACGAGAGCCGCCGATCTTCATGGCCTCGGCCACGGCTCGGTCGGCGGGCAGGATCTCGCCGGCGAAATCACGTTCGCGCAGGTTCAACAGAGCAAGGAACTCATCCGCGGCTGCATCGGCGGCTGCCTGGTCGGCGGCATAGGCCGCGATGGCCATGCCGCAGCCCGGGAAATCGGCATAGGGAAAGCCGAAGCAGAAAGCGAGTTCCGCCACCCCGTGCCGCGTCGCGATGCGCTCCCGCTCGGCGAAAACCTCGCTCATCGGCGGCACCAGCGTGCACTGGCTGGTGATGGGCAACCAGAAATCCACCTGGCGATAGGCACGGGCGAAGGGCTTGCCGCGCCGGATCCGCTCCACCAGCAGACGCAGGGCGCGGGCACCGGCCGGCTTCATGTCCACATGCGGATAGGTGCGGAAGGGCGAGAGCGCGTCGGCGCGCTCCACCATCTCGGCCGTCAGGTTGCAATGGGGATCGAGGCTGCAGGTGATCGGCATGTCGGGCCCGGCCACGGCGCGCACACGACGCAACAGCTCGCCCTCCGCATCCGGGAAGGCGTCGGCCACCATGGCGCCGTGCAGGTCGAGATAAATGCCGTCCAGCGGACCTTCCTGCATGGCGGCCGAAAGGTCCGAGACGATCCAGGCCGCCACCCGCTCGAAGGCCTCGGCCGTGACCGGCCCGGCCGGATTGGCGAAGGCCCAGGAGAGGGGCGCGATCCGGAGGCCGCTGCGCTCCGCCGCGTCGATCGCGCCCGCGGCCGGTACGCCGGTTCCGCGCAGCCCCTCCAGCAGCGTCGCGGGGCGTTGCGGCGCGGGCCAGCCGCCGGGCTCGGCGAAGTCCTTCCAACCCGTGGCGATGGGCGCGAAAGAGTGGCTTTCATGCAGAAAGCCCCCGATGGCGATACGCATGCTCAGGCCCTCGTGATTCCGGCGGCGGCGACCACCGCGTCGGCCAGGACGAGCATCCCCGCCTCCGCCTGTTGCGGGGTGATGCTCTCCGCCTCGTTATGGCTGATGCCGCCGGCGCAGGGTGTGAAGATCATCACCGTCGGCACCTGCCGCGCCACATAGACGGCGTCATGGCCGATACCGGTCGGCATGTCGCGGAAGCTGATGCCCCGCGCCCTCGCCGCCTCGCGTAGATGCTGCGCCAGGGCTGGGTCGAAGGGCGTCTGCGGGAAGGCCCAGAAGGGCGTCACTTCGATCGTGACGCCCCGCTCCGCCGCGATGGCCGCGGCGCGCTCGCGCAGCGCCGCCGCCATCCCGTCCAGCGCCGCTTCGTCGCCATGGCGCAGATCGACGCTGAACAGGGCACGGGCGGGCACGACATTGCGGCTGGAGGGCTCCACCGCGATCCGCCCCACGGTCGCACGCCCATCGCCGCCCGCATCCAGCGCGATCCGCTCCAACGCATGGATGAGGATGGAGGCCGCGACCAGCGCATCCCGCCGGTGAGACATGGCCCCGCCGGCATGCGACTCCTCGCCCGTGACGGCCACATCGAACCATTGCTGCGCCAGGGCATGGGTCACGACACCCACATCGATTCCCTCGCGCTCCAGCACGGTGCCCTGCTCGATATGCAGCTCGAAATAGGCTTCAAGGTTCCGCAGGGTGGCGGGATCAGCCTCGCCGTCCCAGCCGATCGAGGTCAGCGCATCGCCGAAGCGCACGCCTTCCGGGTCGCGCGTATCCAGCACCTGCTGCTCCGTGAAGGCGCCCATGGCCGCGCCGCTGCCCATCATGGGCGGCGAAAAGCGGGCGCCCTCCTCATTCGTCCAGTTGATCAGCAGGATCGGGGCCTCGGTCTCCATGCCGGATTCATGCAGGGCGCGCATCACCTCCAGCCCGGCCAGAACCCCCAGCACCCCGTCGAACTTCCCGCCCGTCGGCTGGGTATCGAGATGGCTGCCTATGGCGATGGGCTTGCGGGACGGATCGCGCCCGGGCCGCAGCAGCGCCATGTTCCCCAGGCGGTCAGTGGAGAGGGTCAGTCCCACCTCCCTTCCCCATCGCGCAAGCAAGGCGCGGCCTTCGCCATCGAGCGGCGTGAGCGTCTGCCTGTTGCAGCCACCCTTCGGCGTAGCGCCGATTCGCGCCATCTCCATCAACGACTCCCAGAGCCGCGCCCCGGAGAAAGGGATGTTTCTCATGCCTTTTCCACCCCGCACCACTCGGCCATCATCAGCGCGATGCTACGCGTGATGTCGTGCATGGAAGCCAGCGACACGCTCTCGTCGATCCCGTGGATCTCCTGCGCGTCTGGCCCGAAGCAGGCGACCGGGGTGTCCTGGTAGAGCGTGAAGAAGCGTCCGTCCGTTAGCCCGGTCGCGGGATATTCGCGTAGTTCCCCGCCCGACGCTTCGGCATAGGAGCGCCGGGCAAGGCGGCAGATCTCGCTCTCCATGTCGAAGGCGCAGGGATCGGCCATGAAGCCCTTGAACTCCAGCTTCACCTGCGTGCCGCGCAGCGTGGGGTCTGTTGCGGCCTCCGCCACGATCCGCTCGATATCGGCCTTCGTCTGCGCGGCGCTGTAGCCGAGCATCACGCCCACCCGTAGCCCGATCCGTGCGCGCGTCGGCACGGAGCTGTTCCACTCCCCGCCCTCGACCGTGCCGAGATTGACGTTCACGGGATGGTTCACGCCGCGGAAGGCGGCGTGGATGTTCTCCGCCCGGTTGCGCTCGTTCTCGTAGTCCTTGAAGCGGCGGGCGATGTGCATCGCGGCCTCGATGGCGTTGATGCCGGCATGCATGTCGCGCACATGGGTCGGGCGGCCCGTCACCGTTACCCAGGCCCAGACCACGCCGACCTCGGCGGAGTAGAGGGCGGCCATGCCAGGACCGGGCTCCGGGATGATCACCGCATCGGTGCGCGGCATGGCGAGCATCGTGGCCAGTGCGCCATTGCCGCTGCACTCCTCCTCGATCACCGCCTGCATCTGCACCTGCGCCGCTGGCTGCAGCCCGGCCAGCTTCAGCGCCTGGAAGGCCGTGAGGTAGGAGACGATCCCCGCCTTCATGTCCCCCGCGCCGCGCCCATACATGCGGCCGTCCCGCACCGAGGGCTCATAGGGTGGCGTGATCCAGAGATCGGCGGCGCCCTCCGGCACCACGTCCACATGCCCCTGAAGGGCCAGGCTGCGCCCCTTCGTCTCGCGCGGCGTGTGGATGGCCGCCACATTGTCGCGACCGGCATAGGAGATCAGCGGCGGCGAGAGGCCGGGATGATCCTTCAGCGCCTCGGGATCGGTCGGGATGCGGCGCGGGGCGAGGCCAAGCGACTCGTAATTCGCGGCCATCACGTCCAGCACGCCGGCCTCGTTCCCCAGGGTGGAATCGCAGCGCACCAGGGCCGCAAGGCGCTCCACCGCCTCCCCCTCCAGCGCCTTCACCGCATCCAGGATCGCGTGTTTCGCACCGGGGTCGAGAGGGGGCATGGAATATCCTGCGCGGGGTGGAGACATAGGCAAACTACTCGCTCCCGCCGTGCTGTCGAGGCGCGTGGACAAGCTTCCACCCCACCCATAGGGTCATCCCATGCAGGCTTTCGACCATCCGCTGGAATCGGCCCATGCGCCGCAATTCTTCCTCATGCGCGGCGTGCTGCGCCCGAATTTCGAGGTTCCGGCCCGCGCGGCCGCCCTGCGCGAGGGCCTGAAAATCCTGAGAATCACGCCCGAAACGCCCGCCTTGCCGGACCGCGCGGCACTTGAGCGGGTCCACGCGCCCGATTACCTGGACTGGCTGCGCGACGGCCCGGCCGAATGGTCCGCCGCGCTCGGCGCCGGGCCGGAAATCGTCGCGAATATCCACCCCTCGCCGGAAATGCTGGCCCAGGGCGCCCGGCCTTCCACCAAGGCGGTCGGCAAGGCCGGCTGGTACACGGCGGACACTGCTTGCCCCGTCGGCGCAGGCACCTACAAGGCCGCGACCGCCGCTGCCGGCTGCGCCCTGGCCGCCGCTGATGTGGCCGCCAGGGGCGGCACCGCCTACGCCCTATGCCGCCCGCCGGGCCACCATGCCTATGCGGCCCGGGCCGGCGGGCATTGCTACGTGAACA
>DATCMG010000901.1:0-2503 GCA_036563555.1 Roseomonas sp.
CCATACAATGGTGGCACGGGTCCTTGAGCGCCTAGGCTCCGAGCTGCCGTTCGAGTGTGATGCCACTCGCACCCTATCGTTCTTAGCGCGAGGCGGCTGAAGGCCGGGATTGGCCGGATCCGGACTGCCGCTTCTGGGGTGGCGAGCACCAAAAGCGAACATCCATTCAGCTTGACGTAGGCTGGCTGGCGGACGGTACTCGCAGCGATGATCAGTCGAATGCCAGCAGGATCACCAATATCGTCATAGTCGTTAGTTCCTTTGCTTCCATACACTCGGTGTTCTGCCCGCGGTTCCAGGCAGCTGGCGTGGAGGTCAGTCCGCCTGGATGCCCGCCTCTCGCACGAGCGTGCCCCATTTTGCGACCTCGGCCCGCAGCATGGCATCGCCAACGGCCGGGTCTGCGAGGCCACGATCCAGCCCGACATCGCGGAACCGGGCCTGCGTTGCATCGGAGGCGAGGATGGCCGCTGTCTCCCGTTGCAACCGGGACAGCACGTCAGGCGGGGTGCCCGCCCGGGCGGACAGCACGTGCCAGACGCTGAAGGCGTATCCAGGAATGCCTGTCTCGGCCACGGTTGGCAGGTTAGGCAGGCCAGGGGAGCGCTCGCTGCCGCTCGTCGCCAGGGCGCGCAACCGGCCCGACTGGATCTGTCCCATGACCTCGGAGGGTCCGGCGAACATGAAGTCCAGCGTGCCACTCACCAGATCCGTCACGGCAGGACCGCCGCCACGGTAAGGAACGTGCTGCGCGGTGATGCCGGTCAGCTTGGAAAGGAGGACCACCGTGACGTGCGAAGGTGATCCCACCCCGGGAGATCCATAACTCAGCCCGCCCGGCCGGGCATGCGCGAGGGCGAGCAGCCCCTGCAGGTCGCGCACGGGGCTGGCCTGCGGCACCACCAGCACGCTTGAGGAGGTGGCGGGGATGGCGACGGTGGTGAAGTCCCGCAGCGTCTCATAGCCCGGGCTGCGCATGATGGCCGGGCTAATCGCATGCGTTCCGATATGCCCCTGGACCAGGGTATAGCCGTCGGCGGGGGCTTGGGCCGCGGCCGCCATGCCGATGGAGCCGTTCGCGCCGCCCCGGTTCTCCACGACAACCGGCTGCTTCAGTCGTTCCTGCAGACCGGTCGCGATCAGCCGTGCCAGCAGGTCGGAGCTGCCGCCTGGCGCGAAGGGAACGATGATCCGGATAGGCCGCTCAGGCCATTCCGCACGCGCTGCCGCTGGCGCGGCCAGGATAGCCAGCGCCAACAGGATCATGCCGCGAACAGGTTTCATATCAGCTCCTCCCCTCCCCTTGCCCGCGGAGGGGGCGCGGGACGATCTTCCGGCTCTCAAGGATGGCGTTGCCGCCCGGTTTGAGCAGTCCACAGCCGCCGGCGATCGACCACCAGAGATGGTCGGCGCGCTGCACGATCAGGCATTCGAGGCTGCGGATGAGGTGCTCACCCTCGAAGGAGTGAGCGAGGGCGATATGCGCGATCTCCTCGGGCAGCCCGGCGGCGATGCAGAGATGCGCGCCGTAAACGGGGTGCCGGAGTGACGGCAGACCGGCCGCGGAGGGATCATTCGTCCATCGGGCGCGGTTCGCAGGGTCGAACTCCCAGGCCTTTCCGACGTCGTGAGTCAACCCACCGGCGATCACCAGGTCGCGGTCGATCCGCACATCCGGGTCCATCGACGCGAACTCGTCCGCGACCGACAACGCAATCCGGGTCACGCCCCGCAGGTGGGCGGCCTGATCGCCCCGCCGCAGTGCGAACTGTCCCGGATTGGACTCACCTGGAATTTCTGAGATGCGGCCGAAGGAGGTTTCCGACAGAGCCAAGCACCAGACCTCCACGCATTTGCGGCGCAGCTCGTCATGAGTGATCAGCGCCAGTTCTGGCAGGTCCTCGATCACCATGGCGCGCAGGGCATCCGTGATCTCGCGGCGATCGTGGCGGTCCAGGAAATTCACGGCGCCTACTCCAGCGTGATGCCAAGGTCGCGGGTAACCTGTCCCCATTTGGTGATCTCGCCATCGATGAAGCGGGCGTATTCCGCCGGACCGCGGCCGCCGGAGATGTAACCGCCGGCCGCGAAGCGCTCGCGGATCTGGGGGTCGCGCAGTCCCTCAGAGACAGCTTTCGCCAGCCTTGCCGTAAGGTCGGGGGGGAAGCCCGCCGGAGCCGAGAGGCCGATCCAGCCGGAGGCCGAGAAGCCCGGGAATCCGGCCTCCGCCACCGTGGGCGCCTCGGGATAAAGTGCGCTGCGCTCCTCGCTGGTCACCGCCAGCACGCGCAGTCGTCCGGCCCGTACATGCGGCAGTGGGATGTCGACGTTGATCATCACCACGGGCACCTGCCCCGCGATGACGTCCGTGATTGCTGGCGCCGCACCACGATAAGGAACGTGCATCAGCTCGACCCCCGCCGCACGCATCAGCATGGCCATGGCCAGATGACCGGACGAGCCGCTGCCAGGGCTGGCGAAGCTGATCGCACCGGGCTTCTCC
>DATCMG010000902.1:0-2718 GCA_036563555.1 Roseomonas sp.
CGAGAACCGCTGCATGAGCGCGAAGACGGAGCACGAGGCGACGACGAGCCGCATCGCGGAGGATCAGCTCTTCTATTGCCGGCAGCGCGGGCTGTCGCAGGAGGATGCGGTGGGCCTGATCGTGAACGGCTTCTGCCGCGAGGTGCTGAAGGAATTGCCGATGGAATTCGCGGTCGAAGCACAGAAGCTGCTTCAGATCAGCCTGGAAGGGAGCGTCGGCTGACATGCTGCGCATTGAGAACCTGACCGCCGAGGTCGATGGCAAGCCGATCCTCAAGGGGATCAACCTGGAAGTGCCGGATGGCGAGATCCACGCCATCATGGGGCCGAATGGCGCGGGCAAATCCACGCTGTCCTACGCCCTGGCCGGGCGCGAGGGCTATGAGATCACCGGTGGCTCCGTGCTCCTGAACGGGCAGGACCTGCTGGAGATGGAGCCGGAGGAGCGGGCGGCAGCGGGGCTGTTCCTGGCCTTCCAGTATCCGGTGGAACTGCCCGGCGTGGGCAACGCCAACTTCCTCCGCACCGCGCTGAACGCCATCCGCCGCACGCGCGGCGAGGCGGAGGTGGATGCGATGCAGTTCCTCAAGCTGGCGCGCGCCCGCATGAGGGAGCTGTCCATGCCCGAGGACATGTTGAAGCGCGGCGTGAATGTCGGCTTCTCCGGCGGCGAGAAGAAGCGGAACGAAATCCTGCAGATGGCGCTGCTGGAGCCGAAGATCGCGATCCTGGACGAGACCGATAGCGGCCTCGACATCGACGCGCTGAAGATCGTGGCCGATGGCGTGAACGCGATGCGCGGGCCCAACTTCTCGGCGCTGGTGATCACGCATTACCAGCGGCTCCTGAACCATATCGTGCCCGACCGGGTGCATGTGCTGGCCGATGGCCGCGTCGTTGCATCGGGCGGGCCGGAGCTGGCTCATCGGCTTGAGGCCGAGGGCTATGCCGGCGTGCTGGACGAGGCGGCATGAACATCGACATCCCTTCGGGCAACGCGGCGGCCTTCCTGCAGCGCTATGCCGGGTTGGCGGAGCGCCTGCCGGGCGCTTCCATCCCGGCCGTGCGCGCCCTGCGGGACACGGCGGCCGAGACGCTGATGGCGGGCGGGCTGCCCAGCCGCCGCGTGGAGGCGTGGCACTACACCGACCTCTCGCCGATGCTGCGCGCCGAGTTCCGTGAGGCACTGACACCCGTGGATGGCGCGGTGGATCTGCCGCCGACGCGGGCGGACCGGCGGGCGGTGTTCGTGGATGGGCGGTTCCGGGCGAATCTTTCCTCGCTAGAAGGGCTGGTCGCGGGCTCCCTGGCCGAGGTGATCGAGACGGTGGCGGGGCGGCTGAACACGGTGGCCGCGGCGTCGCAGCCCATGGTCACGCTGAATACGCTGCTGTTCGAGGACGGGCTGGTGCTGGAGGTGCCGGAAGGCGTGGATGCGGGGCGGCTGGAGCTGCTCTCGCTCGCGTCCGGCGAGACGGCCAGCACGCTGCATCCGCGCCACCTGATCCGGCTGGCGCGCGGCGCCCGGCTGGTGCTGGTGGAGACGGTCCTGTCCTCCTCCGGCGCGCGGCACCTGCACAACCCGGTTTTCGAGATCGAGGTCGCCGAGGACGCGAAGATCACCCATGTCCGCGTGCAGCGGGAGGCGGAGAGCGCCTACCATCTGGCGCATCTCGGTGTTCGCGTGGCCGGGGGCGGCACCTATGACGGATTCGTGCTGAATGCGGGTGGGCGGATCAGCCGCAGCGAGACGCATCTCGCGCTGCTCGGGCCGCGGGCCGCCGCGCATCTGAACGGGGCGCAGTTGGTGGCCGATGGGCAACTTGCCGATACAACGACGGCGCTGGACCATGCGGCGCCGAATTGCGCTTCGCGGCAAACGGTGAAGACGGTGCTGGCCGGGCGGTCGCGTGGCGTGTTCCAGGGCAAGATCCTGGTGCGGCGCGAGGCGCAGAAGACCGATGGCTACCAGATGAACCAGGCGCTGCTGCTGTCCGAGGAAGCCGAGATCGACAGCAAGCCGCAGCTGGAAATCTATGCCGACGACGTGAAGTGCAGCCACGGTGCCACGGCGGGCGCCCTGGATGAGGATAGCCTTTTCTACCTTCGCACCCGCGGCATCCCGGCGGATACGGCGCGGTCCATGCTGGTGCGTGCCTTCCTGCAGGAGGCCGTGGAGATCGTCGAGGACGAGGCGGCTCGCGAGGCGCTGGAGGATGCGGTTTCAGGCTGGTGGAACCAGCACGGGGAGGCCGCGTGATGGACGGCACCCTGCGCCCCGCTTTGGACGTGCAGCGGGTGCGGCAGGATTTTCCGATCCTGTCCACCAAGGTGCATGGAAAGCCGCTGGTGTTCCTGGATTCCGGGGCCTCCGCGCAGAAGCCGCGCGCGGTGCTGGATGCGATGCTGCGGATGATGGAGACGAGCTACGCCAACGTCCATCGCGGCGCTTATCACCTGAGCGAGGTCTCCACCGCCGCCTATGAGGCGGCGCGGGAGGCGGTGGCGCGGTTCCTGAACGCGGGCGATGTGCGGGAGGTGGTATTCACCTCCAGCAGCACGGCGGCGATCAATCTCGTGGCCCATTCCTATGGGCGCGGGGTGATGAAGCCCGGGCAGGCGGTGGTGGTGTCCGAGATGGAGCACCACGCCAATTTCGTGCCCTGGCAGATGCTGTCCCAGGCGCATGGGATCGAGCTGCGGATCGTGAACGTCACT
>DATCMG010000905.1:0-4309 GCA_036563555.1 Roseomonas sp.
AGAAGTTTCGCCTGGGCCGCGTGGCGCGCGCGCCCGTGAGCGCCCATACTCCCCCGATGGATGGTACCCCGAGCAATATCCCGGAATACAGCGTTTCGGAGATTTCCGGCGCCGTGAAGCGCACGCTGGAAAGCGCCTTCGGCCGCATCCGCGTGCGTGGCGAGATCACCGAGTTCAAAACTTATCCCTCCGGCCACTCCTACCTCTCCATGAAGGACGAAACCGGTACGATCCGCGCTATCATATGGCGAGGTGCCCTCTCGAAACTTGCCGTGAAGCCCGAAAACGGGGTGGAGGTGATCGCGACAGGCAAGATCACCGCATCCGACAAGCGCTCCGACTACGCGCTGCAGATCGAGCGGCTGGAATATGCCGGCGAGGGCGCCCTCCTCGCCCGGATCGAGAAGCTCCGCCTCCGCCTTGGCGCCGAGGGCCTGTTCGACGAGGCCCGCAAGCGCCCGCTCCCCTTCCTGCCGGAGGTGATCGGCGTCATCACCAGCGAGAAGGGCGCGGTGCTGCACGATATCCGCACCACCCTCGCCCGCCGCTTTCCCCGCCGCATCCTGCTCATCCCCGTGGCGGTCCAGGGCCAGGGCGCGGCGGAACAGGTCGCCGCCGCCATCACCGCCATGGGCGGCCTCTCGCCTCTCGGTCGCATCCCCCGCCCCGATGTGATCATCGTCGCGCGCGGCGGCGGCAGCCTGGAGGACCTGATGGCCTTCAACGAGGAAATCGTCGTCCGTGCCGCCGCCGCCTCGCCGATCCCCCTCATCTCCGCGGTCGGCCACGAGACCGACACCACCCTCATCGACTTCGCCTCCGACCGCCGCGCCCCCACCCCCACCGCCGCCGCCGAACTGGCGGTGCCGTCGCGCGAGGAACTCCTGGCCGCCCTGAACCAACGCGGCACCCGCCTCGCCCGCGCCGGCCATTCCGTGCTGGATCGCGGCCGCCTGCGCCTCTCCCGCGCCGCCTCGGGCCTGCCGGACCTCCCCGCCCTCATCGCCGCCGGCCGCAACCGGGTGGAGGATCGCGGCCACCGCCTGCAGCTTGCCCCCCGCGCCCTCATCGCCGCCAAGCGCCGCGTGCTGGAAACCGCTGCCGCCCGCCTCCCCCGCCCGCAGGAAGCCATCGCCGCCCGCCGCGCGACCCTGAGCCTGCTCCGTGTCCGCATTTCAGGCGCCGCGCAGGCAGCCATTGGCCGCCAGTCCCGTGCCCTGGCCCGCCTGCCCGACCCTGCCCCCTTCCTTCGCGCCCGGTTGCGCGAGGGCCGCGCCGGCTTTACGCGCACCGCCGAACGCCTGGACGCCGCCACCCAGCGCCGCCTCGCGGAGCGCAACGCCACCCTCGCGCGTATTCCCGACCCCACGCCCTTCCTCACGGCCCGGCTACGCGAATCCCGCGCAGCGCTCGGCGGCCTCGCGGCGCGGCTGGAAGGCGCCTCCTACCAGGCACTGCTCGAACGCGGCTTCGCGCTCGTGCGCGACAGCGCGGGGCAGCCGGTCACGGCGGCGGCCAGTATCGCGCCGGGGCAGAGGCTGGCGCTGCAATTCGCGGATGGCAGCGTGAATGTGACGGATGACCGCGCGAAGAGGCGTGGGAAGACAGAGGCGCAAGCCTCGTTGCTGTAAGACAAGGCCGGGGGAGGTATCCCCCCGGACCCCCCTCTGTTTTTGTCAGTTTGTTGGAGTACCGATGACCGATCGCGCGCCCAGCCCGATCTCGCGCCGTGCGGCGCTCGCCTTGCCGGCGTTGCTGCTGGCACGACCTGCGGCGGCTCTCATCCTGCCGGAACGCATCGGCCAGGGCGCGCTCGTCACCGGGCGCGCCGATCCGGGCAGCCGTGTTGCCTTTGAGGGCCGCAACCTCCGCGTCTCGCCCCAGGGAATCTTCGCCTTCGGCCTCGGCCGTGACGCCGGACCGCAGGTCAGCCTGACCGTCACCGCGCCGAACGGCGCGCGTGAGGAACGCCGTATCGCGGTCACCCCACGCGAATGGGACATCCAGCGTCTGGAAGGCCTGCCCGGCCGCATGGTGACGCCGGACGCCGAGGCCATGGCCCGCATCCGCGCGGAACAGGAGCGCCTGAACGCCGCCCGCCGCACCGACACGCCCACCCCCTATTTCGCCGAGGGCTTCGAATGGCCCGCGCGCGGCCGGATCAGCGGCGTCTATGGCAGCCAGCGAATCCTGAACGGCCAGCCCCGCGCCCCGCATCTGGGGCTCGATGTGGCCGTGCCGGTCGGCACTCCGCTCGTCGCCGCCGCGTCAGGGCGCGTGACGCTCGCGGAGGATCTCTATTTCACCGGCAACACCCTGCTGATCGAGCACGGCCACGGCGTGACCACGCTCTACGCCCATATGTCGCGCCTTGATGTACGCGAGGGCGAAGCCGTCTCCCGCGGTCAGGTGATCGGTGCGTCCGGCGCCACGGGCCGCGTCACCGGCCCGCACCTGCATCTCGGCCTTTTCTGGCTCTCGACCTCGCTCGATCCGCGCCCCGTCCTGCCCTGATCAGGCCGCCCGTTCAGCTTGTCCCATTCAGGCAGCCGCCGGCCGCAGCCCCACCATCGGAGTCGGCGGGGAAGCGGGCATCGGCAGCGGGCCGGGGCGCAGCGCCAGCAGGCCGCCCCGTGTCTCCGCTTCCGGCAGCGGGCGCTCGGCGGGGCGGGCCGCACCGCGCAACAGAACGCGCGGCGGGAAGTAGTCGCGGCCGGGAAGGGGAACGCGCATGAACTCTCTCCAAGCCAGGCCGGACGGAACGTTGTCCACGGCCGCGCAGAAGGTGTTTCCGGGGCACCCCGGCCGCAAGGCGGCCGGCCGTGACAAGACAGTGAAGACCGTTCGGCCCCGTTGAACGGTGCGGCCCCTGAACGGCGCGGCGCGCAGGGCGTTTCACCCGCCGCGCCATCTTCCGCATGCGCGACGGAACGGGCCGCGCCTCCATCCTGTGACCCGGGCGCGTCTATACCGGCGGCGCGGCAACCGCCCTATCCTGGGTTAGCCCAATCCTGGGTTAGCCCACTGCCGCACGCGCGGACCCGTCCGCCACCACCCGCCCATCCTCCATCGCGACGATCCGGTCCGCCACGTCCAGGATGCGCGGGTCATGCGTCACCAGCAGGATCGCCGTGCCGCGCGACCGCGCGAGGTCGCGCAGCTGGTGCACAACCTCCTGCCCGCTCGCCTTGTCCAGGGCCGCGGTCGGCTCATCCGCCAGCACCAGCCCGGGTGATGCCACCAGCGCCCGCGCCACCGCCACGCGCTGCCGCTGCCCGCCCGAGAGCTGCCCCGGCCGCTTCTCCACATGCTCGGCCAACCCCACGGAGGCCAGCATGGCGCCCGCGCGCTCCAGCCGCTCGCGCTCGGTGGTGGCGCCATCCAGCTCCAGCGCCATCGCCACGTTCTGCCGCGCGCTGAGGAAACCCAGCAGGTTATGGTTCTGGAAGATGAAGCCGATCCGCCGGCGCAATTCCACGCGGTCCGCCTCGCGCGCGCCAGCCAGCTCCCGTCCCAACACGAGGCAGGAGCCTTGCTGCACGCCGCGCAGCGCGCCCACCAGCGTCAGCAGCGTCGTCTTGCCGCTGCCCGAAGGGCCAGTGAGGATGACGATCTCCCCCGGCCCCACGCGCAGGTCCACGTCGCGCAGCACCTCCCGCCGCAGCGCGCCCTCGCCATAGGCGTAGGTCACATCGCTGATCTCGACCGGGTTCTCCATCAGAACATATCCGCCGGATCGGCATCCCGCAGCTTGCGCACGGCCAGCAGCCCCGCCACCGCGCACATCGCGAGGATCATCCCGAACACCGAAGCGGCGCGATCCGCCGTTAGCGCCAGCGGCAGGAATGTCGCCTCCGCCACCACGTTGTAAAGCAGCGCGGATGCGAGCGTGCCCGGCACGAAGCCCAGCAGCGCCAGGATCGTCGCGGCCCCCAGCACCACCCGCGAGAGATGCCCGTTGGAGTAGCCCATCGCCTTCAGCGTCGCGTATTCCTTCAGATGCCCGGCGATGTCGCTGAACAGGATCTGGTAGACGATCACCATCCCCACGATCAGCCCCATCAGGCTGCCGAAGGAGAAGATGAAGCCGATCGGCGTCGCCTCCTGCCAGTAGCGCAGCTCATGCGCGCGCAACTCCGCCTGGGTCATCACCGCGACATCCGGCGGCAGGATGGCCCGCAGCGCCGCCTGCGCCGCGCGCAGATCGGCACCGGGCTTCAGCCGGATCGCCGCGAGATCCACCAGCGCCGCCGGCCGCTCCCGCACCGCACGCCGGAAATTCACCTCCGACAGCACCGCATTGCCGTCT
>DATCMG010000914.1:0-6560 GCA_036563555.1 Roseomonas sp.
GGACAGCATCCGGTCACCATAGGGCGCCGCAATGTCGGACCGCACGGCGCGGCCCGATTTGGGCGAGACATGGGTGAGGTCGGCCGTATCCCCTGTCATGGCGCAGCGCGACAGGTCGAGGCCGTAGCCCAGCTCCGCCAGCAGCAGCAGCTCCCAGTGGATATAATCCGGGATCACCTCTTCGGCGCCGCGCTGGAGATGGGCGATGATCGGAAGCAGGGCGCGGAAGGCGGCGGGATGCGGCTCGCGTTCCGGCAGGGCCTCGGCCGCGACGGCGCAGGCGGAGGACAGGAGGGCGAGCGCCATCGGATCCTCCATCGCCAGGGCGGCGGTGGGGTGCACCAGCTCGCCGCTCAGGGTACCGAGCTGATCCGACAGACGCGCGATCCAACGCGCCTCCACGAGATTGCCGGGAAGCCAGATGGCCGCCTGCCCACGGGAAGCGCCGCCCTTCACCAGCCCGGCATGGCGCCCCTGCTCCTCAGTGAGCAGGGTCACGACGGCCCCGCCTTCGCCCAGGGGGCGGGAATCCAGCACGATGCCGGGCGCGGTCCATTCCATGTCGGGAAGATGGGGCATGAGGCCCCCCGCTGCTACTCCAGGTCCTCAAGGCCGAGGGCGCGCAGGCGGCCACGCTCCTCATCCCAGCCCGGCCGGTCCTTCACATTGAGGAAGAGGTGGACGGGCCGCTCCAGCAGCCTGGTCAGCTCGGTGCGGGCGCGCTGGCCGATCTCGCGGATCCGGGATCCCTTGTCGCCGATCAGGATCGCCTTCTGCGAGGCACGGCCGACATAGATCGTGCAATCGATCCGGACGGAGCCGTCCTTCCGCTCCTGCCAGGCTTCGGTTTCCACCGTGGCGTGGTGGGGAACCTCCTCATGGGTTTGGCGCAGGATCTGCTCGCGCACGATCTCGGCTGCGAGCATGCGGTCGGTCACGTCCGACAGCTCATCCTCCGGGAAGAGCCAGGGCCCTTCGGGCATCGCCTCGCAGAGGCGGGTGCGGAGGCGGTCCACGCCGTCACCCGTCTCGGCGGAGATCATGAAGGTCTCGGCGAAGGAGAGCAGCTCGTTCAGCTCGGCCGTGAGCGGCAGCAGGCGCTTGGTGTCGAACAGGTCGGTCTTGTTCAGCACGAGCCAGAGCGGCGGGGCGCCCTTGGCCAGCTTCCGGATGATGGCGCGCAGCGGGTCGGTCACGCCGGCGCGGGCATCCACCACCAGCATCGCCAGATCGGCATCCTGCGCGCCGCCCCAGGCCGCAGCGACCATGGCGCGGTCGAGCCGGCGGCGCGGGGCGAAGATCCCTGGCGTGTCGGTCAGCACCACCTGCGACCGACTCTCGGTCAGGATCGCCCGGATGCGGAAGCGCGTGGTCTGCGGCTTGTTGGAGACGATGGAGACCTTCGCCCCCGCCAGCCGGTTCACCAGCGTGGACTTGCCGGCATTGGGCGCGCCCAGCACGGCGGCAAGGCCCGCGCGGGTCGGGCCTTCCGAGGCCGCGGGCGTGTCGTCGTTTTCGTCAGCCACGGGCAAGCTCCGTCAGCAGCGCTTCGGCCGCGAGTTGCTCGGCGGCGCGCTTGCTGTCGCCGCTCGCCTCCGCGACCTTCCCGCAGGCCCGGACCGAGACGGTGAAGAGAGGCGCGTGGGACGGGCCCTCGGTGCTGACCATGCTGTATTCGGGCAGACCCTGGCCGCGGCCGAGGGACCATTCCTGCAGGCGGCTCTTGGCCGACATCGGGGGCGTGGCGTCCGCCTCCATGGCCATCGTCCACTCGCGGCGGATGAAGTCTCGCGCCGCGGGCAGGCCGGCATCGAGATAGAGGGCGCCGATCAGCGCCTCGGTCGCGTCCGCCACCACATTGGCGCGTTGGCGCAGCCCGGTGCGGCCTTCGGCGGGCGGAATGCGGAGCGCGGCGGGCAGGCCGATCGAATCACCGACCTTCGCCAGCGTATCGGCGGCCACCAGCACGGCAAGGCGCTTGCCCAGCTCCCCCTCCCGCTCCTCGGGAAAGCGCTCGGACAGCCATTCGGCCATGCAAAGCGCGAGCACGCGGTCGCCCAGGAACTCCAGCCGCTCGTTCGAATCGAGCTGGCGGCGCTTGGGGTCGGCGGCGGAACGGTGGGTGAGGGCCTGCTCCAGCAGCGCGGGGTCGCGGAACTCATGGCCCAGCCGCACGGACAGGGCGGCGACGGGAGCCTTCACGGACGGATCGCCTGCATCAGCGGATTCCCGAGAAAATGCGGGTCCAGCGGACGGCGAAGGGCCAGGCCCAGACCTCCCACCAACGCGCCGAGCCGTCCCAGGAGAAGAAGATGAACTCGGCCCGCCCAACGAGGTTCTCGACCGGGACGAAGCCAACATAATTGGTGGCGCGGCTGTCGAGGGAGTTGTCCCGGTTGTCGCCCATGGCGAAGACATGGTCCGCCGGGACGACGAATTCCTGGGTGTTGTCATAGGGGCCGTCATCGGAGGCCTCCAGGATCTCATGGGTGCGGGCAGGCCCGTTCGCGCTGGGCGGCAGCGTCTCGCGGAAGAGGCGGACGGTCATGCGGGGGCCGTCTCCCTCCACCGTATATGGGCCAACGGCCGTGCGCGCCACGGGCTGCCCATTCACGCGCAGAATGCCCTGGCGTACCTGGATGCGGTCGCCTGGCAGGCCGACGATGCGCTTGATGTAATCGGTCGTGCCGTCGCGCGGCAGCTTGAACACGGCCACGTCACCGCGCGCCGGCAGGCTGCCCAGGATCCGCCCGTTGAACAGGTTCGGGCTGAAGGGGAGCGAGGCGCGGGAATAGCCATAGGAGAATTTCGAGACGAACAGGTAATCGCCCACCAGGAGGGTGGGGATCATGCTGCCCGAGGGGATGTTGAAAGGCTCGAAGGCGATGGTGCGGATGCCAATGGCGATCAGGCCCGCGTAGAGGATCGTCTTCAGGCTCTCCAGCCAACCGCCGGAGGACTTCTTGCTCATCGTTTGATTGCTCGCGGCCTCAACCGGCCGGCCGAACGCCCCCGGAAGCCCAAGGAGGGGGCACGGGTCGGGCCGCCGCTTGCCCGTGGGTGCGCCAGATGGGGCGGGCTGTCAAGGAAGCCCCCTTCCGGGGCTCCTAGGAAACCGGACCTGGAAGCGGCACGGCGGAGATGATCACCACGGCCTCGGCATAGGGGTATTCGTCGGTCATGGTCAGGCTGACCTGGGCCGCATGGCCGGGCGGGGTGATGGCTGCCAGGCGCTCGGCGGCGCCGCCTGTCATATGCAGGGTGGGCTGGCCGGAGGGGAGGTTCACCACCCCCAGGTCGCGCCAGAACACCCCGGCGCGGAAGCCGGTGCCAAGGGCCTTGGATGCCGCCTCCTTCGCCGCGAAGCGCTTGGCATAGGTCGCGATGCGGGTCCGCTCGCCCCGGCGCTCGGCCTTGGCGCGCTCCGTCTCGGTGAAGATCCGGGCGAGGAAGCGGTCGCCATGTCGCGCGATGGTCCGCTCGATCCGGCGGATGTCCACCATGTCGTTGCCGAGTCCGAGAATCACGCCTTGGCTCGCTCCACCTGCTCGATTCCCGGCAGCGCCCGCAGGGCCGCGATGACGCTGGAGAGGTGACGCAGGTCCTTCACCTCCAGATCCACGTTCAGCTCCGCGAAGTCCGACGCCCGGTGGAGGAAGCGCAGCGACTGGATTCGCGCCTCCTGCTTGGCGATGGCGGTCGTCATGCCGGCGATGGCCGGGCCCTCGTTGGAGGTCACGACGGAAAGCCGTGCCACATGCTCTCCGGCCGCGCCGGGCTCGTTGTCCCAGTCCACGTCGATGAAGCGCTCGGGCGTCGCCGCGAAGGCGTCCAACGTGTGGCAGCCCTGCTTGTGGATGGTCACGCCGCGGCCGGTAGAGACGATGCCCACGATCCGGTCCCCCGGCACGGGATGGCAGCAACCGGCGAAGCTCACCTCCATGCCGGAGACGAGGCCGGTGATGCCATGCGCGACTTCCCGCCCCTTGCTGACGCGATGGGGCACGGTGGCACCGGGCCTGCCGCGGGCGCGGGTAAGGGCCAAGGCTTCCAGCGGGCTGACGGCCGGGCGGGGCGGGCCGCGCAACTCGGGCACGGCGGCGTGCAGCACCTCCCGTGCCGTGATGTTGCCCGCCCCGACGGCGACGCACAGTTCCTCGAAGCCAGGCTGCTTGAGCGCCTTGACCGCCGGCTCCGCGATCTTCTCGGAGAAGTCGAGGCCTTCCTGGCGGAAGGCGCGGGCGATGGCCTGGCGGCCGGTCTCGCGGCTCTCCTCGCGCTGGCGGGCCAGCACCGTGCGGCGGATGCGGGCGCGGGCCTTGCCGGTGACGACGAAGCGTTCCCAGGCCGGGTTGGGCGTGCCGCCGCGCGCCGTGATGATCTCGACCTGGTCGCCATTCTCAAGCTGGTGGCGCAGCGGGACGATGCGGCCGTTGATCTTCGCGCCGACGCAGGAATCGCCGACCTGGGAATGGACCTGATAGGCGAAGTCCACCGGCGTCGCGCCGCGCGGCAGCGCGATCAGATCGCCCTTGGGCGTGAAGCAGAAGACCTGGTCCTGGTGGAGGGCGAGCTTCGTATTCTCCAGGAAGTCCTGCGCCTCGCCGGCATTCTCCAGGATTTCGAGCAGGTCCTTGACCCAGGGATAGCGCTTGCGGTCTCGGGAGGCGTTCACCACCCCGTCCGGTCCCTGCTTGTAGATCCAATGGGCGGCGACGCCGAACTCGGCCACCTCATGCATTTCCGGCGTGCGGATCTGCACCTCGATCTTGGCGTTGCGCCGCTCCGGCACCGTTACGCCCGTATGCAGGGACTGGTAGCCATTGGGCTTGGGGGTGGAGATGTAGTCCTTGAAGCGGCCGGGCACGACGCGATAGGCGGAGTGCACGGCGCCCAGCGCCGCGTAGCAATTGGCCTTGTCATCCGTGATGATGCGGAAGGCCATGATGTCCGAGAGTTGCTCGAACTCCACCTTCTTCGAGTGCATCTTCAGCCAGATGCCATAGGCCGACTTCTCGCGCCCCTGGATGTCGATCACCGGCACGCCCGCGTCACGCAGGCGGCGGCGCAGGTCCTCGGCGATTTCAGCGATGAGGTCGGCGCCCTGGCCGCGCAGGAAGGAGAGGCGCGCGGTGATGGTCTGGGAGGCGTCGGGCTGAAGCTCGCGGAAGGCGCGGTCCTCCAGCTCGTCCTTCACCGCCTGAATGCCGATGCGCTCGGCCAGCGGCGCATAGATCTCCATCGTCTCGCGCGCGGTGCGGGCGCGGCGGGGCTGCTGCGGGACGAAATGCAGAGTCCGCATGTTGTGGGTGCGGTCGGCGAGCTTCACGAGCAGGACGCGGATGTCCTCGCTCATCGCCAGGACCAGCTTGCGGAAATTCTCGGCCTGCTTGGTGCGCTCCGACTGGATTTCCAGCCGGGTCAGCTTCGTCACGCCATCGACAAGACGGGCGATTTCCGGGCCGAAGTCGCGGGAGAGGTCGGCCAGGGTGACGCCGGTGTCCTCCACCGTGTCATGCAGCAGGGCGGTGGCGATGGTGGCGGCGTCCAGCCGGTAGCCGGCCAGGATGTTCGCGACGGCCACGGGATGGCCGATATAGGGATCGCCGTTGTCGCGCTGCTGGTTGCGATGGGCCTTCTCCGCGACGCGGTAGGCCCGTTCGATCATCGCCCCGTCGGCACGGGGGTCATAGCCGGTAACCAGGGCCGCCAGGGCCCGGCCCGGATCAGGGCCCAGCCCGGCATCGCCCAGCAGATCGGAGGTGCTATCGGCGCCCAGGCGGTCGGGCGCACTCGTGGCCACGCCCTCGGGCGCCCGGAAGGAACCCGTGACGGCACCGGGGGGTCTTGTGGTCCCGGCGCCGTCTTTCATCGGATGCTGCGTTTCCGGGCGGTCAGCGGCGGCCGCCCAGCTCGGCCGCGATGGCGGCCTCGAGGTCGTCTCCGGACATGTCCTCGACCTGCATGCCGGCCTCGGCCGCGGTCTCCTCGTTCACGTCCATCACGCCGAAGATGTTCTCGTCCGTGGCGATTAGGTCGATCACCTCCTCCTCGACCGGCTCCGGCTCCGGGGCGCGCAGGAGGGACTTCACGATGTCCTCCTTCAGCCCGTCCAGCTCCACGGTCTGCTCGGCGATCTCGCGGAGGGCGATGACGGGGTTCTTGTCGTTGTCGCGATCGAGGGTCAGCTCGTCGCCGCGCGAGATGGCGCGGGCGCGCTGCGCGGCGAGCAGGACGAGGTCGAAGCGGTTGGGAACCTGGAGGATGCAGTCCTCGACCGTGACGCGGGCCATGGCGGACTCCGAAATTGTGTGCGGGCGAGCGGGTCAGATAGACAGCCGCAGGCGCAAAGGCAAGCCTATCCGGCCGGCCGCATGGGGGCGGGCGGCAGGTCTGACAGCAGGACCTCGACGGTAATCCCGGTCACGGGGTGGGTCCAGCCCGGCCAGACCTCCCGCAGGGGTTCCAGCACGAATCGGCGCAGATGGGCGCGGGGATGGGGAACCACCGGGTCCGGCGCGGCGCGGACCAAGCCCCCCATGGCGATGATGTCGATGTCC
>DATCMG010000012.1:0-4677 GCA_036563555.1 Roseomonas sp.
TCTTCGGGCGGGTCGAGGCGCTTTACCGGCAGCGGCACACGTTGGGGCTGGCGGAGGACCAGATGCGGCTGCTGGAGCGCACGCATCTCGGTTTCATCCGCAGCGGCGCGGCGCTGGACGTGGTGGCGAAGGAGCGCATGACCGCCATCTCCGAGCGCCTCGCGGTGCTGCACACCCAGTTCGGCCAGAACGTGCTGCATGACGAGAATGCGTGGCACCTGGAGCTGACCGAGGCCGATCTCGATGGTCTGCCGCCCTTCGTGCGCGCCGGCGCGGCGCAGGCGGCGGCCCAGCGTGGGCTGCCGGGCTTTGCCGTCACGCTGTCCCGCTCGCTGATCGAGCCCTTCCTGACCTTCTCCGCCCGTCGCGACCTGCGGCAGGTGGCGTACGAGGCCTGGATTGCGCGCGGCACGCATCCCGGCGACCACGATAACCGCAAGCTGATCCCCGAGATCCTTGCTCTGCGCGCGGAGCGGGCGAAGCTGCTGGGCTATGAAAGCTTTGCGGAGTTCCGCCTGGCCGACACCATGGCCGGCACGGCGCAGGCGGTCCAGGGTCTGCTGGCCGAGGTCTGGGAGCCCGCCAAGCGCAAGGCCGCCGCCGAGCGCGACCGCCTGCTGGCGGTGGCGCGGGTCGAAGGCTTCGAGGGCGCGATCGAGCCCTGGGATTGGCGCTTCTACGCGGAGAAGGTCCGCCGCGCCGATTACGCGCTGGATGAGGCCGAACTGAAGTCCTATTTCGTGCTGGACAACATCCAGCAAGCGGCGTTCGACGCCGCCACGCGGCTCTTCGGCGTCACCTTCTTCCCGCGCCCGGATCTGCCGGCCTACCATCCGGATGTCCGGGCCTATGAGGTGCGGGACGCGTCCGGCCATGTCGGCGTGTTCCTGGCCGATCCCTATGCCCGCGCCTACAAGCGCTCCGGCGCCTGGATGAGCAGCTACCGCGACCAGGAGGCGCTGGATGGCCCGGTGTCGCCCATCATCGTCAACAACAACAACTTCGCGAAGTCCGAACCGACGCTGCTGAGCTTCGATGATGCAGAGACGCTGTTCCACGAGTTCGGCCACGCGTTGCACGGATTGCTCAGCCAGGTGCGCTACCCCAGCCAGTCCGGCACCTCCGTCCGGCGCGACTTCGTGGAACTGCCCTCGCAAATTTACGAGCATTGGATGGGCTTGCCCGAAACCCTCCGCCGCTACGCGCTGCACCACGAGACGGGGAAGCCGGTGCCCGATGCGCTGATCACGCGGCTGCTGGCGGCGCGGGGATTCAACCAGGGCTTCGCGACGGTCGAGTACACCGCCGCGGCGCTAATCGACATGGCGCTGCACAGCCATCCGGCGCCCGGGACGCTCGATATCGAGCGCTTCGAGGCGGAATACCTGGCCGTGATCGGCATGCCGGCCGAGATCGGCATCCGGCACCGCCCCGCCCATTTCCAGCACCTCTTCGCGGGCAGCGGCTACGCGGCCGGCTACTACTCCTATCTCTGGGCGGAGGTGCTGGACGCCGACGGGTTCGAGGCCTTCACCGAGGCCGGGGATCCGTTCGATCCGCCGACGGCCGCGCGTTTGCGGACCCTGCTCAGCGCCGGGGACACGCGCGATCCGATGGAACTTTATGTCGCTTTTCGTGGCCGGGCGCCCAGCACGGCCGCCCTGCTTCGCAGCCGTGAGCTGTTGGCCGGTTGATCCGGCCGAACGGCCAATCCTGGAGCGTTACGATGTCCCCTGAACACGCCCGTCCCGTGCTGGCCACACATGGCGGCAAGTTCCATTGCGACGAGGTGTTCGCCTATGCCGTGCTGCGCCTGGCGTTGAGGCTACGCGAGCCGGGCGGCGACCACCTTCTGCTGCGGACGCGCAAGCCGGAACTGATCGAGGGCGCCGACATCGTCTGGGACGTGGGCAGCCTGCATGACCCGGCGGCGAAGCGCTTCGACCATCACCAGCGCGGCGCGCCGCTGCGCCGCGATGGAACGCCGTTCTCGTCGGCGGGGCTGGTCTGGCAGATCTATGGCGAACGCGCTGTGGCCAGCCTGCTGGAGCCGGCGGGGGCAGCCGGTTTTGCCCCGGAGATCGCAGCCGAGCTGGATCGCACCCTGATCCGGCGCATCGACGAGGTGGATAACGGCGTATCGGCCAGCGGCCCGGTGCTGGACGACAATCTCGGCCTTGCATCGCTCGTCGGTGACTTCAACCCGGCCTGGGACGATCCAGCGGCATCCGGCGCGAATGCCGGAGATGCCGCCTTCCTCGAAGCAACGGGTTTCGCCGAAGGCATCCTGCGCCGCCGGGTGAACGGCCTGCGCGCGCGGCATGCCGCCGAGGCTTCGGTACTCGCGGCCCATCATGCGGGAGAGGATCCACGCATCCTCGTGCTGGATCGCGGCATGCCCTGGAAGGGCGCGGTGTTCACCCATGACCTGCCCGTGCTCTTCACCGTCAGCCCCGCCTCGAACGGGAACTGGATGCTGGACACGATGCCACCGGAACCCGGCTCCTTCGCGCAGCGTCAGCCGCTTCCGGAAGGCTGGGCGGGCCTGCAGGAGGGTGAGCTTGCCGAGCGGACGGGCGTGCCGGATGCCGTTTTCGTGCATCTGCGGCGCTTCGTGGGGGCCGCCCGGTCACGGGAAGGCGCGGTGGCCATGGCGCGTAAGGCCCTGCCAGGGACCGATTAGACTCGAGGTCCGTTCGAGCGGCCGGCGGCCTTCGCGCAAGCCGGTCCGCCATGCAGGGCGACGGACCGCATGGCCGTGCCCAGCCATTAATCCTGCCAGGCGACTCGCATGAAAGGGGCCGGAATCAGGAGCTTGTTCTCCTGCGTCAGCACCATGGGCCGGACTTTCGCGGCATAGGCCTTCCAAGCCGGATCGGCCAGAAGCCGCGCCCGGCGCTCCGTGCGCTCCGCCAGGTCCTCATAGGCCCACATATGGACCACCTGGTTCAGCGGCCCGAACTCGGTCGTGTAGTAGCCCAGCATGCGGCCCAGGATGGGCTTCTGGATCGCCATTCCCTCTGCCTCATAGGCGGCGATGTAGGCGCCCGCCTGTCCGGCCTGCAGCGTGTAGATCCGTTCCTCGACGATCATCGGCGCTCCCTCCGGCGGATGGTCCTTGCGCCCCCGCCAAGTTTGGTATTACCAATTTGGTATGACCAATTTGCGCAGCCGTCAAAGCGCCACCCCTGAAAGCCCCGCCGCCATCCCGGATGAGCGGGCGAACCTGATCGGCCGGCTGCTCCCCTTCATCGCCCACCGCCGCCTGGAGCCGGGCGACCGGCTTCCCTCCGAACGCGAGCTGGCCGAGCGCTTCGGCGTCGGCCGCGGCGCGGTGCGAGAGGCGCTGGCGGTGCTCGAGACGCTCCGCATCGTCGAGCGGCGCCCGAACTCCGGCATCTTTCTGCGCCCCGTGGAAAAGCAGGGCTCCATCGAGGCCATCGTGCTGCAGGCCGAGCTCGGCATCCCGCTGACGGAAGCGGAGGTGCGGGAGGTGGTCGAGCTGCGCCGCATCCTGGAGATGCAGGCGATGCGCCTGGCGGCCGAGCGCCGCCATGCCGATGACATCGCCCATCTGGACGCGATCCTGGCCGATACGGACCGCGCCATTGCCGCCGGCGAGAACCCGGCCGACCACGACGCAGCCTTCCACCTCGCCATGGTGGAAGCCACGGGCAACCACGTGTTCCTGCGCGTGGTGAATGCCTTCTACCTGATGTCCCGCAACCGCCGCCGGGCCTACTTCGCCGATGGTACGCGCGCGCCGTTTTCACAGGCCCAGCACCGGGCCATGCGCGACGCGGTGGAAGCGGGCGATCCGGACCGCGCCGAGGCCGCGATGGGCAGCCATCTGCGCGGTGTCGAGAGCTACTGGATCGAATTGTTGGAACGAAGGGCACGCGGGGACTGAACCGGCGGCTCACTTGGGGGAAACGACAGGACATGAAGGTTACCGACGTCATCTGCCATGTGCTGCAGTCCAAGGTGGAGCAGCCCTTCACCTCGGCGCGCGGCTGGCTCTACACCACCCGCGCCTCCTGCATCGTCGAGGTGCGGACGGATGAGGGCATCACCGGCTGGGGAGAGTGCTACGGCCCCACCGCCGTCAACAAGACGATCATCGAGACGCAGTATCGCCAGCGCGTGATCGGCCGCGATCCCTTCGACGTCGAGGTGGTGTGGGAAGACCTTTACAACCGCATCAAGGATTACGGCCTGACCGGCATGACCATCGCCGCGCTGTCGGGCATCGACATCGCGCTATGGGACATCATCGGCCGCGCGGTGGGCAAGCCCATCCACAAGCTGATCGGTGGCGCGCACCGCACCGAGGTCACGGCCTATGCCACCGGCCTCTACTTCATCGACATGGACCGGCTGGTCGAGGAAGCGGTGGAGGAGGCGCAGGAATATGCGGAGCAGGGCTTCCGCGCCATCAAGATGAAGATCGGCCTCGGTGACCCGAAGCTGGACCTGCGCCGCATCGCTGCCGTGCGGAAGGCAATCGGGCCGGATGTGAAGCTCGCCGTGGATGCCAACCACTGTTTCACCGTGCCGCAGGCGATCCGCCTGGGCCGCGCGATGGAGGAGCACGACATCCTCTGGTTCGAGGAGCCGGTCAGCCCCGAGGACCATGACGGCTATGTCGAGGTGACGCGCGCGCTCGACATGGCCGTG
>DATCMG010000061.1:0-3572 GCA_036563555.1 Roseomonas sp.
CCCGTCCTTCAACTTCATCAACCGCTCCGGCCAGACGATCCGGGAACTCTATATTTCCCTGTCCTCGCAAGCGAATTGGGGGCAGGACCGGCTGGGCAACAACGTGATGAATCCCGGCCAGTCCCTCTGGGTGGAACTCCCGGGCGGCAGAAGCTGCGCGGCCGATATCCGGGTGGTCTATATGAACGGCGCCGCCGCAGAACGGCGTGGCATCGAAACCTGCAGCCGCACGGATCTGGTCTGGCGCTGATCACGCCCGCAGTCCCTTGAACCACGCCGCGCGGAAAGCCCCGCGCGGCGTTCGTTTTCACGGTTTCGTTCCCTGATTGTTCTTGACGGTGCGGGGGTCGAATGCCCAAATCCGAAAGAACACAAGGCGAACTTGATCGGAGGCCACCATGCCGGACGGCAGCCTGGGCAGCCCTCTCCTCACCCGCTCGACCCTGCCCGGCCTTCGCCGTGGCCGCGGTGCCGTCTCGAATCCCGCCAACCGCTTTGAGCGGACGCGGGCGGACGCCTTCGATGATGGCTGGGGCACCCTGGCGGAAGCGCTGGCCGATCTGCCGCCCCTGGCCACCTCCCTGACCCGGGACGCCTCCCGCTCAGCCCTTACCTGGAACGACAGCCCGGATATCGGCTTCGACCGCTCGGTGAACCCGTATAAGGGTTGCGAGCATGGCTGCATCTATTGCTATGCCCGACCGACCCATGCCTGGATCGGCCTCTCCCCCGGCCTCGATTTCGAATCCCGCCTCATGTTCAAGCCGGAGGTGGCGACGCTGCTGGAAAAGGAGCTTCGCCGCCCCGGCTACGAGCCGCGCCCGATCGCGCTCGGCTCCAACACCGATCCCTACCAGCCCGTGGAGCGCACCCTAGGCCTGACGCGCCAGGTTCTGGAGGTGCTGGACCGCTTCAACCATCCCGTCACCATCGTGACCAAGTCCGCCGGCGTGCTGCGGGACATGGACATCCTGACGCGCATGGCCGCGCGCAATCTCGTCCAGGTCTGCCTTTCCGTCACCACCTTGGACAACCGCCTGGCCCGCATCATGGAACCCCGCGCCGCCACCCCGCTGCGCCGCCTGGCCGCGATGCATGAATTGTCCCGCGCCGGCATCCCCGTGGGTGTGCTCGCGGCCCCCATGATTCCCGGTGTGAACGATGCGGAGCTGGAGAAGATCCTGGAGGCCTCACACGCCCATGGCGCCCGCGCCGCCGGCTATGTGCTGCTGCGCCTGCCCCTCGAGATCCGGCAGATGTTCGAGGATTGGCTGAACGCCCATATGCCCGACCGCGCCGCCCGCGTCCTGGCCCTGATCCGCGAAACCCGCGCCGGCAAGACCTACGATTCCCGCTTCGGCACTCGCCAGACCGGCACCGGCCCTTATGCCGACATGCTGGCCCGCCGCTTCGCGATGGCGATGAAGCGCCTGGGGCTGGACAAGGCTCGTGAGAATGGCGGGCTGGATTGCTCCCGCTTCGCTGCGCCGGGGGTGGAGGAGCGGCAGCTGGAGCTGCTGTGAGAACCGGGAGGCTCCGCCTCCCAGCCTCGTCCGGCCCAAAGGGTTCCGGGGAAGACAGGCCCTTCCCCGGGACCAGCAGAACCGCCTACTGCCCCACCCGCACGTAGCGCAGCGGGAAGTAGTTATCCGCCATCTGCTGCAGGGTGATGTTGTTCCGCGCCGCCCAGACCACGACCTGCTGGTGCAGCGGGATGTGGCCAACTTCATCCACGTGGATTTTCATGGCCTCGTTGATGAGCTGCTGGCGCTTCTCGGCATCGGTTTCCACCGCGATCTGGTCCGTCAGCTGGTCGAAGCGGGCATTGCTCCAGCCGCCGGAATTGAACACCCCACGGGAACCGCCACGAGTACCCATGATGTTGTACAACGTGTTGTGGGCGTCATAGGTCGTCGGCGTCCAGCCGAGTAGGTAGAAGCTCGTCTGGTAGCGTGGCGCCAGGATTTCCGCGAAGTAGCGCGCGCGGGTCTGGGCATTGAGCGTCACCCGCACGCCGATACGCGCCAGCATGGACACGACGGCGGTGCAGATCGCCTCGTCATTCACATAACGGTCGTTCGGGCAGTCCATGGTCACGCCGAAGCCGTTGGGGTAGCCCGCTTCCGCCAGCAGCCGCTTCGCAGCATCGACGTTTGGCCGCACCACACGGTCCTGGGCCTCGGTCCAGCCATTCACGCCCGGGCCGATCATCAGGCCGGTGGGGCGGGACTGGCCGCGCATGATGCGCGTCTTGATCGCCTCCAGGTCGATCGCCTGCTGGAAGGCGCGGCGCACGCGCACGTCGCGGAAGGGGTTCTTGCCCTTCACATCGGACTTCAGCAGCTCGTCCCGGGCCTGGTCCATGCCCAGGAACACGGTGCGCAGCTCCGCCTGCTGGTGGATCCGCACATTCCCCGAGCGGCCGAGCCGGTCCGTGTCCTGCGGAGGCACGGTGTAGATCATGTCCACCTCGCCCGAGAGCAGGGCGGCCACGCGGGTCGCGTCATTGCCGATGACGTTGAAAACCACCTCGTCCAGGTTGTGCTCCGGCTTGTCCCACCAGTTCGGGTTCGGGCGCAGCACCGTGCGGCGGTCGGGCTCGCGGCTGGCCAGCATGAAAGGGCCGGTGCCGTTCGCGTTGCGGGTGGCGAAGTTCTCCTGGCCCGTGGTCAGGTCCACCGCCTGGGTGGCGTTGTTCGCCTCGGCCCACTTCTTGGACATGATGGCCCAGGTGGTGATCTCCTCCAGGAAGATCGGATCGGGGGCGTGGGTCTCGAACTCGACGGTGAAGTCGTCGACCTTCCGCACATCCTTCACCGAGGAGAGCACGGAGGTGAGGTTCGAGCCCTGGGCCCGCACGCGAGTGGCGCTGAAGACCACATCATCGGCGGTGAAGGGCGAGCCGTCATGGAACTTGACGCCCTGGCGCAGATTCAGCCGCCACACGGTAGGCGAGGGCTGCGTCCAGGAGGTGGCCAGCGCCGGCTCGACCTTCAGCTCCCGGTTCCGGCGGACCAGCGGCTCGTAGATGTTGTGCGTGAAGGTGAGGAGGAAGGTCTCGTTCCGCGCATAGGGGTCCATGGAGTTGACGTCGCCGTCATTGGCCCAGCGGAAGGTCGCGGCGTCGGCGGCACCCATTCCGGCGCCCAGCATCAGCGCCGCGGCGCTTGCCAGTAGAAGTCGTCGCATCCCAGTTCTCCCCGCTTGGATTCGATGGCGAGGCTAGGCGGATGGCACAGAAATGAAAACGGGGGCCGTGAGGCCCCCGCTAAACATCCGGAATTTAGGCTCGAAACGGGGTGCCCGGCACTCAGGCCGCGCGGAGGGCGCGGGGCAGGTCGGCGACCGCCTTGTCGATCATGACGGCGTCCGCCTCGGCCGTCAGCTTCTCCGCGATGACGGAGCGGGCGGCGGCGGCGGCGATGTCGGCCGCGGCCTGGCGCACCTCGGCCAGGGCACTGCTCTCGGCGGCGGCGATCCGGTCCATCGCCATCCGCTCGCGCCGGGCGGCATTAGCCTCGGCCTCAGCTGCGGCGGCGGTAGCCACGCGATCGGCCTCGGCACGGGCGCGG
>DATCMG010000072.1:0-1566 GCA_036563555.1 Roseomonas sp.
GCTTCGGCCAGCATCGCCTCGATCACTGGCTCCACCGGCCCGTCGGCCACGATCCGGCCCGCATCCAGGCGAATGGCACGGGTGCACCAGCGGCGTGCGATGTCCATGTCATGCGTCGCGATCACCAGGATGTCGGCGGCCGAGACGAGATTCGCCAGGCGCGCCTCGGCCTTCTCCATGAAAGAGGCGTCGCCGGCCATGAACCACTCGTCCATCAGCAGGATCTGGGGTTGCATCGCGGTGGCGATGGCGAAGGCCAGGCGGATGGACATGCCGGCGGAGTAGCCCTTGATCGGCACGTCCATGAACTCGCCGAGGCCAGCAAACTCCGCGACCTCCTCCTCCAGCACGGCCTGCCCGGCGGCATCCAGGTTCCGGTAGAGGGCGCGCAGCCGGACATTCTCCCGCCCCGTGCTGTCCGGGTCCATGCCGGCAGCCGGATCGATGAGGGAACCGATGGAGCCCTCCATCCGAAGCTGGCCGCCCACGGGCTCATAAATGCCGGCCAGCGAGCGGAGCAGCGTCGTCTTGCCCGCGCCGTTACGGCCGACCAGGGCTACGCGCTCGCCGGAGTCGATGCGGAAGTTCAGGTCGCGTAAGGCGCTGACGACCACGCGGTTCGATTCGTCGGTCCGCACGCGCGCGGCGGCGCGTGCCAGAAGCCGCTTCTTCAGGCTGCGCGCGCCCAGATGATACAGCGGGAACTCGACCCGCAGGTCTTTCGCTTCGATATGCGCCATGGTGATCAGACCCAGAAGGCCAGGCGCCCGCGGAAGCGGACGAAAAAGGCGAAGGAGATGGCGCCGAGCACCAGGCTGTAGAGGATGGCGGCCAGCCAGACGAGGGGCGCACCCCCGCCCTCGACCAAGGGGCCGCGCATCGTCTCCAGCACGGCATAGAAGGGATTCAGGGGCAGCCACACGGCAAGGTTCTTCAGCAGCTCAGGCTTCCAGAGGATGGGCGTGAGGAAGAAGGCGAGCTGCATGACATTCGCCACGATCGGCCCGATGTCGCGGAAGCGCGCACAAATCATCCCGAGCAGCAGGGAGGCGAAGAAGGCGTTCGCCAGCAGGATGGCGAGCCCCGGCACCGCCAGCAACGCCTCCGGCCCCGGCAGGTGGCCGAAGACGAGGAAGACGAGCGGGATCAACGGCAGGCTATGCGCTGCGGTCAGCCCGTTCCGGAAAACACTGCGAAGCACGTGCACGGTGAAGGGCACCCGAAGCTGGCGGATCACGCCCTCGGCACTCGTCATCGTGGTGCAGGCATCCGTGACCATGCCGGCGATGATGTTCCAGATCACGAGGCTGACCGTCAGATGCGGCAGGTACTCGGACAGGCTGAGGCCGAGCAGCCGCGAATAGAGGAGCCCCAGCCCCAGCAGCATCAGCAGGGTGGAGAGCGTCATCCAGAAGGGGCCGATCACCGAGCCGCGGTAGCGGTTCCGCAGGTCGAGCCGCGCCAGGGCCCAGGCAAGGCGCCAGGAGGCGAAGCCTTCCCGCAGGTCGGCGCGGGCGAGCTCCGCCCGGCGCGGTGCCGCTGCGTCGAAGGCGTAGGTTTCGGGGG
>DATCMG010000078.1:0-2941 GCA_036563555.1 Roseomonas sp.
GCCGTCCCGCCTCGAAACGGTACCCATAGGCGCGGAGATGCGGCTCGAAGTGGCAGACCTCGCCGACCTGCATGCGCCAGCCTGGACCTTCGACCACGTCGCCCGGCTCCACTTCCTGCACAACGGGAGCGGGCCGCGCCCTTGCGCCAACTCCGCCACGGGCACGGTACACGTCGAGACTGCACTCGTTCTGCGTTCGCGCGATCAAATCCGGGCCGAACACCCCGTCATCATCGAACAGTCGCCGGACGATATGGGCGAGCGGCGGCGGGCCGATGATCTGCAGCTCCGGCAGCTTGCCCGCTCCCTGGTCCCAGCGCTGCAGCACCAGCCGGGCGAGGTCGCCGATATGGTCGTAATGCAGGTGCGTCAGGAAGATGTGAGTGACGTCGGTCGCCTTGTGGCCCACCTCCATCAGCCGATGATAGGCCCCGAAGCCGTGGTCCATGACGATGACGTCCGACCCCTGGCGGATGAGGTAGCCCGAGCAGGCGCGGCGCAGGGAAGGCGTGGGCGTTCCGGAGCCGAGGATGACGAGTTCTGGTTGCATCATTGATTGGCCGTGATCGAGAGTTGCTGAACGAGGTCGCGGTACTTCGCCGCCTCGCCGGTCAAGAAGGTGCCAAAGGCTTCGGGACTGGTCGGGCGCGGCTCGATACCTTGCTGGCGCAGCACCTCCGCCACGTCCGGCCGCGCCAGCGCGTCCCGCACTGCGGTAGCTTGGCGAAGGATGGTGGGCGAGGGCGTGCCGGCAGGAGCGAGGAATCCAAACCAGCCGGAGAGGTCGAAATCAGCGAAGCCTGCCTCGTCCATGGTGGGCACCGCCGGCAGGGCCGGGGAACGCGCCGTGCCCGTCACGGCGTAGGCCCGGATGGCACCGCTCAGGACGTGCGGCACCGCCGGCGGCATGCCGGAGAAGTAGATGTCTACATTCTTCGCCAGCACGTCCATCACGGCCGGCGCTCCGCCGCGGTAGGGAACATGGGTCATCCGCAGGCCGGCCCGGCGCAGCAGCAGCTCTCCCGCGATATGGGCAGGACTCCCTGCGCCGGCGGAGGCGTAGTTGAAGCGGCCGGGCTGCGCCTTGGCGGCTGCGACAAACTCGCGGAGCGTGGCGCTCGGCAAGTCAGCTCTGGCAACCAGTACCAGAGGCGTCACCCCTGCGAGGCTGACGGGCGCGAAATCGGAAATTTTGTACCGGGCGCTCGGGTACAGGTCCGGGTTGATCGCCACCTCGGACGTGTAGCCCAGCAGTAGGGTGCGCCCATCCGGTGCCGCCCGCGCGACGCTGTCCGCGCCGATCATGCCCGTCGCGCCCGGCCGGTTCACGATAACTACGTTCCGACGGAGGCTCTCCGAGAGATGCGGCGCCAGGGCGCGCGCGATGACGTCGCCGGTGCCGCCGGGACCATAGGGCACTACGACCTGCAGGGGCGAGCTGTCGTCCCCTTGCGCCAGGGCGCGTTGGGTGAGGACGGGCGCGAGGAGGGGCAACTGCAGCAGGGTTCGGCGGTGCATCTCGGGCTCCACAGGGCTACCCGGGAGGCTGGCGCGAAAAGTGCTTGAGGAAAATTGAAAAATTCGACTTCATTCTTGCACAGAAGCGAAAGAACCAATGGAGCGACGCGAGGAGTTGATCCGGAAGTTGCGCTTCCGGGACCTTCAGCTGGTCCTTAGCCTGGACCGGCATCGCAGCCTGCAGCGTGTTGCATCTGACTTCGCCCTTACCCCGCCCGCCGTGACCAAAATACTCCAGGAAATCGAGCGCACACTGCGGTGCCGCCTGTTCGATCGTACCACCCGCCAGGTCACGCCAACACCTTCGGGCGAGATGCTCGTGCGTCACGCGGCTCTCATGCTTTCGCAACTCGACCTCCTCGATCGACAGCTGGAGGGCGTGGAGCGCGGCCTGGCCGGAGTTCGCCGCCTGGGAGTCCACACCTATGCCCATCCCGGGCTGTTGCCGTACCTGTCCAGCCGGTTGGCAGAGCGCGCACCGCTACTTCGGCTGGCGATCGTGGAAGCGGGCACCGACGCGCTGATCCAGATGCTGTCTGATGGACGCGTGGATCTCGTGGTCGGGCGTGTCTCCGCCCGATTCTCAGCAAGCCTCCTGCGCCAATCCCACCTTTACAGCGAGCCCGGGCTCGTGGTCGCCAGCCCGGGTCACGCACTCGCCGCGAGAAGGGCAGCCAGGCTTGAGGAGTGTCTGCAGGCCCGCTGGACCTTGCCGGCTGAAGGCAGCCCGACGCGAGTTGCAATTGACGCGATGTTCGCCGTGGCGGGGCTACCCGTCCCCGATCCGGTTCTTGAGATCATGTCTCTGGGCAGTGTGATCGCAGCCCTCACCGGCGGCGATCTCCTGACTGTGCTGCCCAAGGCTCTTGCGCGACGCCTCGAAGCGCATGGAATGATCGTTTGCCTGCCCATGGCCGTGGAGTGTGACCTGCCGGCTGTTTCCCTATACACTCTCAGAGATGGTTTTCAGGACCCGGCAGTGAACTTGGTCGCTCGCGAAGTGCAGCATTTTGCAGCGCCGCTCGGGAAAGCGTCGTAGCAGTTGCCGCAGGTCGCCGCTCCTGGGTAGAGGTGCTTCCGTAGGTCGTTGCGAAAGGTTCTTACTTGCGTCGGAATGGCCGCTCTTAGGCAATTCGTCTCGAAGAGCGAATGTCCGCGATGGACGCGGAGCGGCCCCTCATCTCGGGCCGAGCAGGCCACGTGCACGGCGCATCGGCTTGCGCTGGAGGTGGAGGCGCTCCGGGCGGAGAGGATCACCACGCCCCAGGGGCTCGCGCTGGCGCTGACGGAGAGGGGCGTGGCCACACCGAGAGGGAGCATCATCTGGACCCACACCACGGTGGCGCAGGTGACGGAGCGTCTCGGGGCTTAGCTGCCGGTCCGAGAACGGTCAGCAAAAGCCGTCTGAGAGCCGGAGTGTGTC
>DATCMG010000089.1:0-16017 GCA_036563555.1 Roseomonas sp.
CACTCGGCGTGTGGATGCTGCGGCGAGAGCCACCCACGGCCTGAGCAGCCGCCCGGGCGAAAGCCCGATGAGGCGTCGCCATGCGGGAGGGCATCCCGGATTCACCCGGTCTGCCTGCCCCCTGACACCCCGGCAACTTCGATAAGCGAGCAAAGACACTGACCCACCCCGTATCGACCGGTGGTGCGGACGAGGCTGGGGTCGGCTCGCCAGCATCATGTGGGTAGTGGGACGTGTCGGATCGTGTGGCGACGGCTGAGGACGCCGAGGCAGCCCAGCCTGCAAAGGTCCGCGGCCCCTGCAAGCCTCGCCAGTCGAAGGATGGGTAATCAGAAGTGCCGCGGGGCAGTGATGCGATAGGCTTGACCTCATCCAAGGTGGACCGCGGGTATGGCCAACGACCCTGACGACCTGGGTGACGCTCGGAGCCGGACCGAGAATGGTCGCTTCCGTGAAATGGCCGAACGCCAGAAGTCAGCGAACCCAGAATACGCCTATGCGCCCCGATGGGTGCCCACGGGCAATTGGAGCATCTCCTGGTTCGACCTCTTCCTTTGGATTTTCGGGTCAATGATCATCGTAGTGCCTGTGACTATGGGGCTGCTCGGCTACTTCGAACGCCGATGAGCAAGCCAGTCCGCCACCCGGCAACTCAACTTTAAGTTGCGACATCACCGTCATGGGTCAGAACATGTGCCCGCCGGTATCATTACAAAATAGGATCGCGCTTGTAGCCGCGAGGCCCCGCCTTCGTTGCCAAATCATGGTCACGCTAATTGGTGCTGCGATGCAACACGTGTAGGTTGTGCTCTCGTTTCCGTGATTTCTTCCTTGAGGTGACGGATACCTGTCTCTAACCCAGGACATGATTTTGCCATCATTGCCTCGGTTCCGACATGATTATCTCGCGACACTTCATATTCCTGGCAGCGACCCTGCTCGCCCTCACCGCGTATCGGAGCTCCGCGTCGGCCTATGACGTGACCTCCGATGCCTGGATTCCGGCAAGTCAGGCCCCGAAGCAGGTTCTGCCCCGGCCGCCGATGCGCCTCGGCTGGAACAGCTCGGACAAGGCGTTCTGGGTGACGGGGGAGAGCCCCGAGCCCAGCCGCGACGCATCCGGGCAAGTCGTTTTCGCCAGCGGCATGGGCACGCTGGGTGCGCGAACCGAGATCTTCCGAAGCGGGGGCGTTTCCCTGACGGCAGTCCCGCTGATCCGCGCCGAGGCCAGTTGGCAGGAGCAGAATGCAGGAGCACGGCAGGCCCTCGGAGCCGCCATATTTGAGGAGCTGAGCATTGCGTTGCCCGCCAGCTTCCGCTTCCGCGCCAAGGGAGGCTTCGGTGATCGGATCGGGGTGTCCGCCCCCAACCCGGGCGGGGTCTCCCCCGGCCTCGCGATCCGTGGCGAGGCCGGCCTCTCAGGAAACCTCGCTTCCCTGGGCCACGCGAATACGCGCTTCGATCTTCAGCTCATCTCCACCCAGGCCTTCGGCACCGGGACCGACGATCCCTATCCAAGGTCCACCTGTGAGCTGAAGCTGGAACTTCTGCGAAAGGGAACGGCGCCGCTGAGCATCGCCGGATCGTGTCCGGGAGCGGCGGGGGAGGGCCGCATCACCCTCAACATCGGGGGGCGTTTCTAGGGCGCGCGGGGCGGATCCAGCAGGCCCATCAGCCGCGACAGCATCTCCCGCAGATCCCACAGCCCCGGGGAGGCCGGCGGCGGGGCGGATCCCTCGGGCTGGCGCGCCCGGAACCGGGCCAGGGCGGCCGGGGTGTCGGACAGCCGCAGTTCCGCCGGCTCCCGCATTGCCTGCGCCTCCGGCACCAGCAGGCCAGTCACCCGCAACAGCACCCGGTCCGCCCCCGGCAGCTCGGACGCCGCCCGCGCCAGATCACCCTCGCGCGGAGCGCAGATGAGGGAACGCCCCTCCAGCCCGCAGGGCATCTCGAACAGGCGGTTCGGCGGGAAGCGGAGCTGCACCGTGCCGGCCAGCGCCAGCGCGCCACGCGCCGCGCCCTCCAGCGAAAGATCGCGGGCCGTCACCACGGGCACCAGCTTCCCGCCGCGATCCTCCACCTCCAGTGCGAGGGGCGCCAGGCCGGCCGAGGCCGGCTCCACCGGCTCCCGGTGCAGCATCCGGCAGGAGGACTGGTCGGTCATGCGGTCCGTACTGCAGGAGAGCAGCCAGGGGCCGATGGTCTCGGTGGCACCCCCGGCGGCCGGCGCCTTGCCCTGGGCCGGCGCCGGTCCCTGGGCCAGCGCCGGGCCGGCGACCGCCAAGGTGATAAGGGGGAGAAGGGCGACAAGCCGCGTCATGCCGCCCATCTTCGCACGGACGCGCCGCCCCGGCGCCGCGCGATCGCGTGACCGCCAGTCGTCACAGTTATTCGTCGTCACAGTTATTCGTCGTCACAGCTATTCAAGGAGCCCGCCCATGAGGCATGTCACCCTGCCCGACGGCACGACGCTCCCCGCCCTCGGCCAGGGCACCTGGCATATGGGCGAGCGCGGCGCCGACCGGCGGGCCGAGGCGGATGCGCTGCGGCTCGGGCTCGACCTCGGCCTGACGCTGATCGACACCGCCGAGATGTATGCCGATGGCGGGGCCGAGGAAGTGGTGCGCGAGGCCATCGCGGGCCGCCGGGACGAGGCCTTCCTCGTCAGCAAGGTCTATCCCCAGAACGCCTCCCGCGCCCGCATGACCCGGAGCTGCGAGGCCAGCCTGCGCCGGATGGGGGTGGAGGCGGTCGATCTCTATCTTCTCCATTGGCGCGGCGGCGTGCCCCTGGCCGAGACGGTCGAAGCCTTCGAGCGCCTGATCGAGGCCGGCAAAATCCGCCGCTGGGGTGTCTCCAACCTCGACGTGGAGGATCTGGAGGAGCTGGGCGCCGCCCTTCCGGACTGCCAGACCGACCAGGTGCTCTACAATCTCGAGGCACGGGGGCCGGAATTCGACCTGCTGCCCCTCTGCGCGGATCGCCGCATGCCGGTGATGGCCTATTCCCCGGTGGGGCAGGGCGGGCGGTTGCTGCGGAACCCGGCGCTGCGGGCGGTGGCGGCCCGCCACGGCACCGGCCCCGCGGCCATTGCCCTTGCCTTCACCCTGCGGCGGGAGGGGGTGATCGCCATCCCTAAGGCCGGTGATCCCGCCCATCTGCGCGAGAACGCCGCGGCGCGCGGCATCACCCTCACCGATCAGGATTTGCGCGAGCTGGACGCCGCCTTTCCCCCGCCGCGCCGCAAGCAGGCGCTGGCGATGCTTTGAGGCTCAGGCCGGCGGCATCACGCCAAGGCTGCGCATCGCATCCACCAGTTCCCGCGTGCGGAACGGCTTGTGCAGAAAGCGCTCATTCGGCCCGAAATGCCGGTGGTTTCCCTGGGCCGGCCGGCCGGTGAGATAGATCACCGGCAGCGCCGGATGCCGCTCCTGCGCCACCTTGGCCGTCTCGAAGCCGTTCGGCCCGGGGCCAAGGTCGATGTCGGTCAGGAGCAGGCTGCAGGCCCCGCCGGAATCGAGCTGGGCCAGCGCGTCACCGGATGTGGAGACGGCCCGGACGGCGAAGCCCTCGGCCTCGATGATGTCCGCCAGGACATCGCGGACCAGATCGTCATCCTCCAGAACCACCACGTCGCAGATCGATTCAGCGCAGGTCATGGGAAACCCTCCGCCCTCCTAACGTCATGACTGCGGAGATGTTGGCAGCGTGCAGTCAAACAACCTGAACTGGTGGTGGCCGGGCCACCGTCAACGCGCCCATTGGCCAGGTTCGCGACACTCGCAGCCTCCGGACGTGGCGTCAGCGCATTTGCCGGGACCGCCTCGTTCCCCACTCCCGGAGGCTTCCCCCGGCCGGGCCAATCCCGGGGTGGCCACGAGGCCCCTCCGGCGCCCAGGCCAGCCACACCGGATTGGCGCGAGCGGCGCTGAGGCTTAGCTTCGGCCGCTCAACGTCCAGGCAAGGCCCTCAGACATGAATCTCGCCCGCTTTCCCCGTATCCGGCTGGGCCACCTCCCCACGCCGCTGGAGCCCATGGAGAACCTTTCGAAGCATCTCGGCGGGCCGAAGCTCTGGATCAAGCGGGATGACTGCACCGGGCTTTCCTCCGGCGGTAACAAAACCCGCAAGCTGGAATACCTGATGGCCGATGCGCGCGCGCAGGGTGCCGACACGATCATCACCCAGGGCGCCACCCAGTCCAACCATGCCCGCCAGACCGCCGCCGCCGCCGCGAAGCTGGGTTTCGAGTGCCACATCCTCCTGGAGGACCGCACGGGCTATACGGACGCCGCCTATACCCAATCCGCCAATGTGCTGATGGACAAGCTGCACGGCGCCATCGTCTCCCGCCGCCCGGGCGGCGCGGACATGCAGTCGGAGATGGAGGCCCTGGCCGTGGATCTGCGGAAGTCCGGCAAGCGCCCCTATGTCATCCCCGGTGGCGGCTCCAACCCTGTCGGTGCCCTCGGCTATGTCGGCGCCGCGCTGGAACTGGTGGCGCAGGCCGCTGCCATGGACCTGCGGATCGACCATGTCGTTCATGCCACGGGCAGCGCCGGCACCCAGGCCGGGCTGGTCGCGGGGCTCGTCGCCCTGAACAGCGGCATCCCCGTCCTCGGCATCGGCGTCCGCGCCCCGCGCGAGAAGCAGGAGTCCAATGTCCTGGCCCTGGCGCAGCGCACCGCCGACCATCTCGGCCTGCCCACCGGCACGGTGCGGGCGGAGCATGTCCGCGCGAATTGTGACTATGTCGGCCAGGGCTACGGCATCCCGACCCAGGGTATGGTGGAGGCGGTGAAGCTGCTGGCGGAAAAGGAAGGCATCCTGCTCGACCCCGTCTATTCCGGGAAGGGCATGGCCGGGCTGATCGACCTGATCGGCAAGGGCCACTTCAAGCCGGAGGAGAACGTGGTCTTCATCCACACAGGCGGCGCGGTGGGCCTGTTCGGCTATCCGGAAGCCTTCGACCTGCCGGCCGAGGCGGCCTGAGGGCGGTTCGCCGCCGGGCGGCAACGCCCGGCGGCGACTATCCCCGGAAACGCCCGAGAAAGGCCACCACCTCCTGCAGGCTCGGGGGACGTTGCAGCACCGCCCAGCGATCCCTGAGGAAGGCGATATAGGCCTGCCCCAGCGCCGTGGTCAGCCCATAGGCCACCCCCGCATTCACCGCCCCGCCCGCGACGCTGCCCAGGCCGGGGACGAATTTCAGCAGCGTGCCGAAGGCCCGCGCCGCCACGCGGCCGCCCACCCCGGCGGCTGCCGGACCCAGCAGCGCGGCGGCCACGGCCTTCACCGGCATCTCCGCGGCCGGGGTGCCCATCCGCACCGTCACATCCACGATCATCTTCGCCTGCACGCCGAAGACCAACGCGGCATCGGCGAAGGGGATGGGGGTGGCGGCCAGGGCGGCGGCGACCCGGGCATGGGCCGCGACGGCGGCCTCGGCCTCCGCGATCTTGGGCGCCAGCGCCACGAGATTGGCCGCCGCCGCCGCCGCGCGACGGCCCTCTGGCAGGGCGGCCACCGTCGTCTCCACCAACGCCTCCAGCCCCCGCGCCTCCACCCGTGCGCCACCGGGGAAGAGGCGCGGCGCCGCCACCACCCGCAGCACGTCCTGGGCCTCCGGCACCAGGGCACCTGCGGCCTCGGAGAGCCGGTCCTCGCCCCAGGCCTTGGTCAGCACCAGGATCACCGGCACGCCATATTCCGCCAGCAGCCGGGCCAAATCCTGGTCCGCCGGCTCCACCCGCTCCCCCGCCGCATCCACGCACAGCCAGGCGAGGTGGAGCCGCTCCTCCTCCGGCAGGGTGGCCAGCCGCGCCAGCTCCGCCTCCACCGCCTCGCGCGTCGCGCGATAGGCGCCGGGTTCCAGGCCGCGCGTGTCCGCCAGATGCAGCGGGGCGCAGGGATGGCGGTACCAGGTGGCCACGGTGGAAACCGGGGCACCCTCGCCCGTCTCGGCCACCACCCGGCCGAAGACGGCGTTCACCAGCGTGCTCTTGCCCGCGCCCGAGCGCCCGGCCAGCAGCACGTTGCAGCGCTGCATCCCGGCCAGGCGTTCCTCCACCCCCGGCACGCTCCCCACCGCCTCGTCCAGCAGGGTGGTCCCGCGCCCCAGCAGCCGGCCGAGCCAGTTGCCCCGCCGGGGCGCCGGCCGGGTGAAGCCGCGCGCGATCGGGGAGGTGTCCCCCAGCGCCGAAAGCTTGCGTACCCGCAGTGCCGTCAGCAGCGCCGGCAGGGCAGGCGGGATGACCGCCCCCTCCACCAGCAAGGGCCGCAGGGCGGTCGCGAGCGGCAGCGGCTCAATCTCCGTGAGATTGGCGGCAGCGGCGATCTTCGCCCGCTCCCCCGCCGTGCAGACCAGCAGCAGGGGCAGCGGATCGCCCCCGGCCACGGCCTGGCGGGCATGGTCCAGCGCGATGGCGATCGGATCCGGCTTGACGGTCTTGCGGAACATCGGGGAGGAGTCTGCCAGCATGGCCGCCCCCCTCCAACCCGAGGCACCCCGCCTCGCCGCGCCATTACCTGAGGGCGACAGCGCCTCCCTCATCGCCGCCCTGCTGGCGGGGAGCGAGGCGGAGCTGGCCGCGGAGCTGGAGCCGGCGGTGGAGGCCTTTATCGGCAACGCCGTGTTCCGCTACGTGGCCGAGGAAGCGCTGGTTGCGATCAGCGTGACGGCCATCTTCTTCGCCCTGGCCTTCATCGCCCCCTTCCTGCCCAGCATCAGCTGGGCCGTGGCCGCGGCGGGGGCCGTGCTGTTCTGGTACCTCGTGCACTTCGCGCAGGGCGTCGTCTCCGCCTGGCCGCTGGTGCGGGCGCTGGTGCTGCTGCGGGGAGCGCCGGTGTTCCGCTTCGCCCTTTTCGTCCTGGCGCGCTACGCCATCACGATGCTGGAGACGAAGATGGAGGAGATTGGCCGCGCCGCCTCCCTCGTCCCCCGCTTCGGTCTGCGGCTGGCGCGGGTGGTCTATCAGGACGATCGCGACCGCGTGGCGCTGGCCCTGGCGGATGCGCTGGGCAAGCCGGTGCGGCGGGAACTGCTCTGGACCGCGGCGCTGGGGCTGTTGCCGATGCTGGTGGTGATGTTCGGCTTCCGCTCCGCGCTCATGTGGAAGGCCGGGCTCTACGGGGTCGCGCATATGGCGTGGTGGGAGCTGCTCCTGCTGCCCTTCCGGGGTGGGCTGGGCGGCTAAATTCCCAGAAGCCGCCGCGAGGCCACCCACAATCCTTCCACCCCATGCGCGGGGATCAGCACGGCGCCGTCCTCCCCTATCAACGGCTTCGTGTTTACCGCGACCACCGGCGCATCCCCCATGACCGCCGCGATTCGCGCCCGCAGCTTCGCATGGGCCTCCGGGCCGGGCTCGGCATGGGTCAGCACGACGAGGTAGGGGATCGCCGCCCGCCGCAGCGACGTGGCGAACGCCCCCAGCGTGCCTTCTCCCCCGAAGGCCCGCCCGCCCTCGGCATTGATCACCAGCCAGACGAGATGCGGCCGCCGCGCCGGGCCGAGGGCCTCCAGGGAAGCCTCGAACGCCGCCACCCGGTCCGCGCTCTCGGCGGCTTCCAGCCCGCGCGTGTCGCCCAGCGCGAGGGGAAGGGTGGAGTCCCGCCCGTACCAGGCCGTTCCCGCCGTCACGGGGGCTCCGGCCACGGAGGCCGCCACGTCCTCGCCCAGGATGGCGTTCACCAGCGCGCTCTTCCCCGCCCCGGTCGGGCCGACCAGCAGGATTCGCGCGCGATCCGCCGCCCAGTCCGGCGCCGCCGCGCCCCTGGAACGGAAAAGGCCCGGGATGGCGCCGCGAAGCGCCTCCCAAGCCCCTTCCAGAATGCCCATGGCCTTCAGTTGAAGGTGATGGGCGGCGCGTCCTCGCCCATATCGGGCATCGGCACCTCGATGCGAACGCTGGCGGGGTCCACCCCGGTGCCCCTGTCTATCCAGTAGGTCACGCTCTCCGGCCACAGGATCACCACGCCCACCAGCACGATCTGCAGCAGCAGCCACGGCACCGCGCCCCAGTAGATGTCCTTCGACAGCACCGTCTTCGGCGCGATGCCGCGCAGATAGAACAGCGCGAAGCCGAAGGGCGGATGCATGAAGCTGGTCTGCAGGTTGATGCAGAGCAGGACGCCGAACCAGACGAGGTCGATGCCGAGCTTCGCGGCCACCGGGGCCAGCAGCGGCACGATGATGAAGGCGATCTCGAAGAAATCGAGGAAGAAGGCCAGGAAGAAGACAAAGATATTGACGAAGATGAGGAAGCCGACCTGCCCGCCCGGCACGCCGGACAGCATGTGCTCCAGCCACAACCCGCCATCGACACCCTGGAACACCAGGGAGAAGACGGTGGCGCCGAGCAGGATGAAGATCACCATGGCGGTGATCCGCATCGTGTTGCCCATCGCTTCCCGCAGCAGCTTCCAGGAGTAGCGGCCATTCATCACCGCGAGCGCCACCGCGCCCACCGCGCCCATGGCGCCCGCCTCGGTCGGCGTTGCCAGACCCATGAAGATCGTGCCGAGCACGAGGAAGATCAGGACGATGGAGGGAACCATGCCCTTCGCCACGCGCCAGACCAGCGGCCAGCCGCGCGTGCCCAGCGCCTCGTCCGGCAGGGGCGGCACCTTGTGGGGCGCGAAGATCGAGACGCCCACGATGAAGAGGATGAACAGGACGATCTGCAGGATCGAAGGCCCAATCGCGCCCGCATACATGTCGCCTACCGAGCGCCCGAGCTGGTCGCCCAGCACGATCAGCACGAGGCTGGGCGGGATGAGCTGGGTGATGGTGCCGGAGGCCGCGATCACGCCCGTCGCGATCCGCATGTCGTAGCCATACTTGATCATGATCGGCAGGCTGATCATGCCCATGGCGATGACCGAGGCCGCGACCGTGCCGGTGATGGCGCCGAGCACCGCGCCCACCAGGATCACGGCATAGGCCAGGCCGCCCGGGATCTTGCCGAAGAGCTGCCCCGTGCCTTCCAGCAGGTCCTCCGCCAACCCGCAGCGCTCCAGGATCGCACCCATCAAGGTGAAGAAGGGAATGGAGAGCAGCAGGTCGTTCGACAGGATGCCAAAGACCCGCAGCGGCAGGTTGCCGAGATAGGCGGAGGTGAAGAAACCTAGCTCGATCGAGATGAAGCCGAAGAACAACCCCACTGCGGCCAGGGAGAAGGCCACGGGGAAGCCAATCAGAAGGAACACCACCAGCCCGCCGAACATCAGCGGGGGCATATAGTCCAGGTTCATGGGAAGTCCTGTCCGGTCGTCGTCTGGTGGTTCACTGACCCATCATTCACTGCAGCGGCCGCTCATAGGCGACGACGGCCTCGCTCCCGGGCCGCAAGCCTTGCAGCAGGGCAATGCGCTTGATCAGCTCCGAAAGGCCCTGCAGCGTGATCAGCACGAAGCCGATCGGCAGCAGGATCTTCACGGGCCAGCGGAGCAGGCCGCCCGCGTTCTGGCTGCCCTCTCCGCGCTGCCAGCTGTCGAGGAAGAAGGGCCAGGTCATCCAGGCCAGCAGGATCATGGCCGGCAGGAGAAAGACGATGATGCCCAGTATGTCGATCCACAGCCGCGTCCGCTCCGAGACATTGCCGTAGAGGATGTCCACCCGCACATGCTCGTTGCGGAACAGGGTGTAGCTCGCCCCCAGCATGACCATGCCGGCGAAGAGATACCACTGCACCTCCAGCCAGGCATTGGACGAGTAGGATATGCCGTAGCGCATGAAGGCGTTGCCGGCGCTGATTGCGCAGGCCAGCAGCGTCATCCAGTCGGCCGCGCGGCCGATCAGGGCATTCAGATCGTCCACGACCCGGCTGAAGGCGAGCAGGGGCTTCATCGTCCATCCAATCCTTACGGGCCGCTCAGCGCCGCGGCTGCGCGGCCTGCTGCTCCTGCGCCTGCATCAGGTATACGAAGCTGTCATAGGAGTTCTCCGCCACCCGGAACCACTGGAGCTGGGTGTCGCGGAACGCCTTGAAGTGATCGTATACCTTCTTGAAGCGGGGATTCGTCGCCGCCGTCTCGTCATACAGCTCGAAGGTCGCGCGATAGCAGGCCTGCATCACCTCGCGCGGGAAGGCGCGGAGCTGCGTGCCGGCGGCGACGAGGCGGCGCAGCGCCAGCGGGTTCTGCGCGTCATACTTGGCGATCGTCTCGATCGTCGCGTCGCGGCAGGCGCTCGTCAGCGCGTCCTTGTAGAGCTGGGGAAGCTCATCATACTTCGCCTTGTTGATGTGCATGGAGAGGTTGAGCGCGCCCTCCCACCAACCGGGGTAGTAGTAATAGGGCGCAACGCGGTTGAAGCCGAGCTTCTCGTCGTCATGGGGGCCGATCCACTCGGCGGCGTCGATCGTGCCGCGCTCCAGCGAGGCATAGATGTCGCCGCCCGCGATCTGCTGCGGCACGGCGCCCAGCTTTTGGATCACGTTGCCGGCGAAGCCGCCGATGCGGAACTTCAGCCCGTTCAGGTCCTGGACGGTGCGGATCTCCTTGCGGAACCAGCCGCCCATCTGCGCGCCCGTGTTGCCCGCCTGGAGGGAGACGATGTTGTAGCCCTCGAAGAACTCGCGCAGCACCTCATGCCCGCCGCCGGCGTTCAGCCAGGCGTTCATCTGGCGGAAATTCATGCCGAAGGGCACGGTGCCGTCGAAGGCGAAGGTCGGGTCCTTGCCGACGAAGTAGTAGGATGCCGTATGGGAGCACTCGATATTGCCCTGCTGCACCGCGTCCACCGTGCCGAAGGCCGGCACGATCTCGCCGGCCGAGAACATGCGGATCTGGAACTTGCCGTCCGTCAGCGCCGCGACGCGCTTGGCCACGTGCTCCCCTGCGCCATAGATCGTGTCCAGGCTTTTGGGAAAGGAGGAGGCGCAGCGCCAGCGCAGCTCCGGCGCGGATTGCGCGAGCGCGGGGGCGGCGAGCGTGGTGGTTGCGGCCGCGGCGGCCAGTGGCGCGCCCGCAACAAAGCGGCGTCGGTTCATCGGATGTTCGGCTCCCGTGGCAACCCGTCAGGTGCGGGCACTCCGCTCGCCATTAACCCCCCGGAAGGCTGCTGCCTAGGCATGATCGCGGGCGCGCGAGGACGGGTTATGTTAAGCTCCGTTCATGCCCGCGCCCCTGGCCTTCGGCCCTGTCATCCCGGTCCTGCGGATGTTCGATATCCCGGCGACGCGCGGATTCTATCTGGGCTTCCTCGGTTTCACCTGGGACTGGGAGCACCGCTTCGAGCCCGATCTGCCGCTCTACGCCCAGGTTTCGCTGGGCGGCGTGGCGCTGCACCTGTCGCAGCACCATGGGGATGGCACGCCGGGCTCGGCGGTGCTGCTTGCCATGCGCGGCATCGAGGCCTTCCACGCGATGCTGGCGAGCAAGCCATACGGCTTCGCCCGGCCGGGGCTGGAGGACGCGCCCTGGGGCGCCCGCATCCTTTCCGTGACCGACCCGGCCGGGAACCGGATCACCTTTCAGGAAATGCGCTGAAACGCGGCGCCATTTATCCTTCGTTCATCGCGGCGCCGGAATGCTGGGCGGGCCGGAAGATCCGGCATCCCCTCAGGACGAGGCAGACCGCCCATGCTCCCCTCCAATCCCCATCCAGCCCAGCCTCGCATGCTGCGCCCCATCCACTCCGCCGCCCTGCTGGAAGGTCCGTCCGGCGTCGCCCTGCACCTGCATGGCAATGACGGCGCGCTGACCCAGGTGCCGCTCACCCTCGCCGCGCTGCGGGAAATCGCGGCGCTCGCCGGCGCCGCCCTGGCTGGCCCTGGGCAGGAGATGCCGCCGCGCCGCTGACGCCCCGGCGTCAGCCCAGCAGCGCCGCCACCTGCTCGGCCAGATCCGCCTGGCGATACGGCTTGTGCAGGACCGGGATATCGGCCGCCAGCGCCGTCAGCTCCGCATAGCCGGTGACGAGCAGGATCGGCAGGTCCGGCCGCATCGCCCGTGCCCGTTCGGACAGCTCCGCCCCCGTCATGCGTGGCATGGCGAAGTCGGCCACCATCAGCCGCACGGATGGATCGCTCTCCAGCACGCGCAGCGCCGCCGGGCCATCCTCCGCCTCCACCGTGTCATGGCCAAGCTCGGCCAGGAATCCGGCCGTCACCTCGCGCACCGTGGCGTCGTCATCCACCACCAGCACGCGCACGGGATCCTGGGTGGCGAGGGCATCCTGCGCCTCGCCGGCTTCCCGTAGCGCCTCCGCTCCCCCGGAGGGCAGATAGAGGGCGACGCGCGTGCCCACGCCCGGCGTACTTTCGATCGCCATTCCGCCGCCGGATTGCCGGACCAGCCCATACACCATGGACAGGCCCAGCCCCGTGCCCTTGCCGACCTCCTTCGTGGTGAAGAAGGGCTCGAAGACCCGTGCCAGCACCTCGGGCGTCATGCCCGTGCCGGAATCGGTGACCGCGACGCGGACATAGGGCCCCGCCCCGACCTCCGGCACATCCTCCGCCCCGAGCGTCACCTCCGCCGTGGAGAGGGTGATGGTCCCGCCCGCCGGCATCGCATCCCGCGCATTGATGCAGAGATTGAGGAGCGCGAGCTCAAGCTGCCCGGGATCTACCATGGCCGTGCCGGGATCGGCCGCCAGTTCCCGCCGCACCACCACCGTGCCGCCCAGGGTGCGGGCCAGCAGGTCGCCCATGTCGAGGATGAGGCGGTTCACCGAGACCGCGCGCAGCATCAGCTCGTTCTGGCGCGAGAAGGAGAGCAGCCGCCGTGTCAGGGCCGATCCCCGCTCCGCTGCCATGGTGGCGTTGCGGAGCAGGCGGCGCAGCCCCGGTTCCTCGCCCACCCGGCGCCCCGCGAGCTGGAGGCTGCCGAGGATGGCGGTCAGCAGGTTGTTGAAGTCATGCGCCACGCCCCCGGCCATGGTGCCCAGCGCCTGCATCTTGTCGGCCTGACGCAGTCGCGCCTCCATCTGCCGGGCCTCGGTCACGTCCCGCGCGATGGTCACCAGCACGCCGCCGCCCAGCGGCACGCGGCTCACCTGCATCCAGCGCGCCGTGCCCTCGGGCCCGCCCGGCCGCTCCTCCAACTCCGAAACAGTGCCCTCGCTCATGGCCGCCCGTTCTGCCCGCGCCAGCCGCGCGGCCGCCGCCGCGTCCAGGAAATCGGCCTCTGTCCGCCCGAGGCAGCCCCCGACGGTCGCGCCCAGCGCGGCGGCCTTGGCCGCGTTCAGCCGAAGGAAACGCCCCCCGGCATCCTTGAAGCACAGCTCGTCCGGCAGGTTGTCCAGCAGCCCGCGCAACAGGGCGCGCTCGGTTTCGAGCGCCCGGCGCAGCGCGTGGCGCTCGCGTGCGGCGGTCACCATCGCCAGCAACCCCGCCGGCTCCCATGGCTTGGCGGCATAGCCCGCGATGCGGCCGCGATTCACCGCCCCCACGACTGCGTCCAGCTCGGCATAGCCGGTCAGCAGAAGCGCCTCGGCATCCGAATAGGCGCGCGCGCGCTCAAGGAAAGCATCGCCCGTCAGCCCCGGCATGCGCTGGTCCGACAGGATGACGGCGGGCTTCAGCCCGTCCGCCAGCATCCGCAGCGCCTCCTCGGGCCGGGTGGTCGAGACGACCTCGAAACTGTCATCCAGAAGGTCGGCCAGCGCCGTCAGGATCTCCGCCTCGTCATCGACGAGGAGGATGGTCGCCCGCGTGGCGTCCTGGGCGGCGTCCCGGGTGGCCTCCAGGGCCCCGCTCACGGTATTCTCTCCATCGGAACGCGAATGGTGAAGCGTGCGCCGCCGCCAGGCGCGTCATCCACCGCGATGCCGCCATGATGCGCCTCAACCACCGCATAGGCGATGGACAGGCCAAGGCCAGTGCCGGCGCCCACGGGCTTGGTGGTGAAGAAAGGCTCGAAAATCCGCCCGCGAATTGCTTCTGGCACGCCCGGGCCGCTGTCGGAGACCTCGATCACGTAATCCCCGCCCTCGGTGCGCGTCGCAACCTGGATGCGCCCCTGTCCTTCAATCGCATCGGCCGCGTTGCCGACAATGTTCATCACCACCTGGTTCAGCAGGGCAGGAGAGCAGCGCAGGGTCCGCGGCGCGGCAAGGTCCCGCTCCACCACGATCCGGTCCGACAGCTTGTGCGTCAACAGCACGAGCACGGTGCCGATCGCCTCCGGCACGTCCACCTCTTGCGCGCTGCCCTCCTCAAGGCGGGAGAACTTGCGGAGGTTCTGCACCAGCTCCTGGATCCGGCGCAGGCCGAGCGTCATGGATTCCGCCCGCGCCCTCGCCTTCTCCATCGCCTGCGAAGCCTCGGCATCCCCGGCCACGCGCGGCGCCACCTGGCCGAGCAGCCGGCTGACCGTGCCCTGATGCGCCAGGATGAAGGCCAGCGGGTTGTTGATCTCATGCGCGATGCCGGCCACCAACTCGCCGAGGGAGGCCATCTTCGCCGCCTGCACCAGCTTGCCCTGGGTGTCGCGCAGCGCCTTGTTGGCCGATTCCAGCTCGATATTCGCCCGCTCCAGCGCACCGGCCAGGGCGGCGCGGGCCTCGGCGGAGGCAGCCTCGGCGCGGGCGCGCTCCACCTCGCGCAGCCGCTCGCGCATCGCGCCCTCGATCCGGCGATTCTCCTCGCGCAGCAGCTTGCGGCGGACCAGCGCGCGCACGCGAAGCCGGATGGCCTCGGCCCCGGCCTCGGCCGGCAGCACGTCATCCGCGCCGGCTTCGAAGGCGGCGGCGGGGGTGGCCCGCGCGCCCTCCAGCGCCACGATCCGGAAATCGGCGGGCTCGCCCGTGGCGCGGAGGGCATCGAGCCGCCGGCACAGCGCCAGCCCCTCCGGCCCCAGCCCGGCCAGATTCACCAGCACGCCGTCCCAGGGCTCGCCGGTCCCATCGCCCAGTCCGCCGGCGGCCGCATCCGCCTCGGCGCTGCCTACCGCCTGCACGCTGTCGCCATCCCCGGCCAGCAGGGCGGAAAGCCAGAGCCGGTGCGTCGGGCTGTCATCCACCAGCAAAAGCCTGGCCCGGCGGAATCCGGCGCCGGGCGAATCCGGCATGGCCTCCCCATCGCCGGCGCTCCGGCGCAGCAGGGCGCGCAGGCGCAGCAGGATCAGTTCCCGCCCCGCGGATTTCGGCGCATAGGCGTCGGCGCCGCTCTCCAGCCCCTGCCGTTCCAGGTCGCCGCCCTCGGCATCCGTCAGCATCAGCACCGGCAGCGCGCGGGCACGGACATTCAGGCGGATGCGCCGTACCAGCTCGTCGCCATTCATGCCGGGCAGGTGGTAATCGGCGATGACCAGATCGGGCAGGCGGCCATTCAGCCCGTCCAGCGCCGCCTCGGCCGTGCCGGCGCGGGTAACCGCGAATCCCTCCGCTTCCAGCATCCGGCGGAGCTGGAGGGCCTGAGTCTCGGAATCCTCGACGAGCAGGATGCGCGGGGCCTCACCCGCCAGCTCCCCCCGCCTTGCCTCGGCGCTCACAATGGCTCCGTCCCTACGGCCTTCAGCAGGCGCGGCCCGATCAGTTCGAGCGGCAACAGGGCCGAAACCCCGCCCAGCCGCATCGCGGCCGCCGGCATGCCATACACCACCGCACTTGTTTCGTCCTCGGCCAAGGTCAGCCCGCCGGCCGCATGCAGGGCGGTCAGGCCGCGAGCCCCGTCCTCGCCCATGCCGGTCAGCAGAATGCCCATTCCGCGCGGGCCATAATGGCGGGCCATGGTCTGGAACAGCACATCCGCCGCCGGGCGCTGGCCGCCGACCGGAGGCGCCTCGCTCACCTCCATCAGCCCGCCCGCCGTCAGGCCGAGATGGCGGTCCCCCGGCGCGACATAGACATGGCCGGGGCGCGGAATGGTGCGATCCTGCGCGATCTGCACGCGCGGGGCCACCAGCCCGTCCAGCCAGGCGGCGAAGCCCTCCATGAAGGGCGCGCCCATATGCTGAACCAGCAGAACCGGGATCGGGAAGTCGGCCGGCAGCGCCCCCAGCACGCGGGCCAGCGCCGGCGGGCCACCGGTGGAGGCGGCCATCCCCACCACCACGGGGTGGGACGGC
>DATCMG010000102.1:0-1819 GCA_036563555.1 Roseomonas sp.
CGTCCGGCAAGGCATCGCCCGGCCGGGCCGGGTAGGCCACGGGGTGGCGGCCCCGCGGCAACTCGGTGAGGCGGAGCTTCAGCACGGCTTCCCGATCAGCGGCGCGGGCGGCGCGTGGCCGGGCGGCGTTCCGGGCGCGGAACCGGGGCGGGCTCCGTTATCGGAGGCACGGCAAGGTCGGGCGCCGGGATCAGCGCCTCAGAGCCGGGGGTGCCCTCGGAGAGCGCGGCGGGGGAGGCGTTGCCGGTGCCGCTCACCGCAGCCGCCTCGGTCTCGGCGGGCTCGGCGGCGGGTGCACGGCCCTCATGGTGCTCGGCCACCAGCCGGTCCAGCAGGCGCACGCCCCAGGCGGTCGCGCCCTTGGGCACGGTCGGCTGGTCCTTGCCGCCCCAGGCCACGCCGGCGATGTCGAGATGCGCCCAGGGGCAGCCCTCCACGAAGCGCTGCAGGAACTGCGCGGCGGTGATGGAGCCGCCCGCCCTTCCGCCGCCCACATTCTTCATGTCCGCGATCTCGGAGCGGATCTGGCGGTCATAGGCTTCGCCCAGCGGCATGCGCCAGGCGAGCTCCCCCACCGCCTTGCCGGCTTCCTCGATGCGGCGGGCAAGGCCGTCATCATTCGAGAACAGCCCCGCATGCTCGTTCCCCAGCGCCACGATGATGGCGCCGGTCAGGGTGGCGAGGTTCACCATGAAGGCGGGGTCAAAGCGCTTCTTGCAGTAGGACAGCACGTCGGCCAGCACGAGCCGACCCTCGGCATCCGTGTTGATCACCTCGATCGTCTGGCCGGAATAGGAGGTGACGACGTCACCCGGGCGCGTCGCGGTGCCGGAGGGCATGTTCTCCACCAGCCCGACGATGCCGACGACATCCGCGCGCGCCTTGCGGCCCGCCAGCGCGGCCATCAGGCCGGAGACGGTGCCGGCGCCGGCCATGTCCCACTTCATGTCCTCCATGCCGCCCGCGGGCTTGATGGAGATGCCGCCCGTGTCGAAGGTCACGCCCTTGCCGATGAAGGCGATGGGCTTGCTGTCCTTCTTCTTCTGGTCCGTGCCGTTCCAGCGCATCACCACCATGCGCGGCGGCTGCGCAGAGCCCTGGGAGACGCAGAGCATCGAGCCGAAGCCGAGCTTCTCCAGGTCCTTCTGCCCGAAGACCTCCACCTCCACGCCCAGCTTCTCCAGCTTGCGCAGGCGGTCGGCGAATTCCGGCGGGTTGAGGATGTTCGCGGGCTCGCTCACCAGCTCGCGCGTCAGGAACACGCCCTCGGCCACGGCGCGGCGCGGCGCCCATTCGGCCTTGGCGGCGACCGGGTCCTCGCACAGCAGCTTGATGCCGGTCAGGCGCGGCTTGTCCTCCGGCTTCTCCTTCGTGCGGTAGCGGTCGAAGCGCCAGGCGCGCAGCGCGGCGCCGAGCGCGATATCGGCCGGCGCCCCGGCCCAACCGCCAATAGCGCGCGCATCGATGGAGGCGATCGCCTCCTTCCCCAGCGCCGCCACGGCGTGGCCGCCGGCCGCCTCGGCGGCGCTGGCGTTCAGCGCATCCCGCTTGCCGAGGCCGACGAGCACGAGGCGGGAGATGCCGTTGCCCGGCGCGTAAAGAGTGGTGACCTGCCCCTTGCGGCCCTTGAACTCCGCCGCCACCAGCCCGCGGGCGAGATGGCCGCCGAGCAGCCTGTCCCACTCCCCGATCAGCCCGCCGCCCAAATCCTCCTCCGCCAGGGGCAGGACGAGCGCGCCGCTCTCGGGAAGGGCGGGCTTGGCAAAGGCGATGTCGAGCATGGGGAGTCCAGGGGCTGTTCGGCCCAGAGATAGCATCC
>DATCMG010000073.1:0-3954 GCA_036563555.1 Roseomonas sp.
GGTCGGTGGTGAGATCGAGCGAACCGCCGGTGGAGAGGCGCAACGGCGAGGAGGAAGCATCGACCACGAGCCCGTTGCCGACCTCCGCATTGCTGCGGACCGGCAGGATGGCCGTGGCGTCGGCTGCTTCCAGCACCACCATGTGGCCCGCCAGCAAACGGCTGCCGGCGGCGCTGAAATACCCTGCCGACAACACCGTCGCCCGCGTGTCGGTCGTCCTGTAGAGCCAGAGGGTGAAGCTGTCGGCCGCGACGAGCGGGATCAGGTTGCTGGCGATATAGGACATGCGGGCATGGCTCCTGCGGGGCGGACGCAAAAAGCCCCGCGCCGGCAGGGCCGGGCGGGGCGGTCAGTTGATCAGGGGGCGGGCGCAGTTGTCCCGTTGGCGGAAGGGGGAGTACAGGAAGGTCAGCCTTGTGTCAAGAAAATCATCCTATTTGCTTTCAGAAAAGATGCCCACCTTGCGTCAGCCGCACTTCGCAATAACTTCACGCGCCCCCAGCGCCATCGGGAGACGGCATGAGACTTTTCCACCCCCTGCTGCTCGCCCTGTTGCTGGCCCTGCCGGCGGCCGCCCAGCAATCTGTCCTGAACGTCTATAACTGGACCGACTACATCGATCCGAAGGCCATCGAGGGCTTCCAGCGCGAGACCGGAATCCGCGTGCGCTACGATGTCTTCGACAGCCTGGAGACGCTCGAGGGCAAGCTATCCGCCGGCCGCTCCGGCTACGATGTCATCGTGCCGACCAGCGAGCCGAGCTTCGCCCGCCTGGCGCGCGCCGGCGCCCTGCGCCCGCTGAACCGCGCCCAGATCCCGAATTGGGGCAACCAGGATCCCGCGCTGCTGGCGCAGGTGGCAGGCAGCGATCCCGGCAACCGCCATGGTGCCATCTATCTCTGGGGCACGATCGGCATGGGCCTGCGCCCGGACCGCATCCACGCCCTCGCCCCGGACGCTCCGCTCGACAGCCTCGACCTGATCCTGAAGCCCGAGAATGCGCGCCGGATCGCCCGCTGCGGAATCGCCATCATGGATAGTGGGATCGACGTCATCCCCTCTGTCCTGCGCTGGCTGGGCAAGGACCCGAACAGCTCTGACGCCGCCGATCTCCGTGCGGCGGAACAGGCCCTGCTGGCCATCCGCCCCCATATCCGCGCCATCATCTCATCCGCCGCCATCACCGACGCGCTGGCGCAAGGGGAATATTGCGCCGTGCTCACCTATTCCGGCGATGTCGTGCAGGCCCAAACCCGCGCGCGGGAGGCCGGGCGCGATTCGGGCCTTACCTACACCCAGCCGAAGGAAGGCGCGCAGCTCTGGTTCGACATGCTGGCCATCCCTGCCGACGCGCCCAACCCCGAGGCCGCGCAGCGCTTCATCGACTACATGCTGCGCCCCGAGGTGATGGCCGGCGTGACCAACCAGGTGCACTACCCCAATGCCGTCCCCGCATCCCGGCAGTACCTGAACGCGGATGTGGCGGCCGACCCGAATGTTTATCCGCTGCCCGAGGTCATCGCCCGCAGCTTCACCGTGGCGGCGCCCGGTCCCTCGGCGGAGCGCGCCCGCGCCCGGTCCTGGTCACGCTTCAAGGCCGGCCGTTGACCCCACGCCTTTCCCTGCGCGACGTCACCCGCCGCTTCGGCGCGGCGGCGGCGCTCGACGGCGTCTCGCTTGACGTGGCGGCGGGCGAGTTCCTGGCCCTGCTCGGTGGCTCGGGTTCGGGCAAATCCACGCTGCTGCGCGTGGTGGCGGGATTCGAGGCGCCGGATTCCGGTGCGGTGATGCTGGACGGCGCCGACCTTGCCGGCGTGCCGCCGCACCGCCGCCCCGTGAACATGATGTTTCAATCCTACGCGCTGTTCCCGCACATGACCGTCGCGGCGAACATCGCCTATGGCCTGAAACGCGAAACCCGCCCGCGCGCGGAAATCGCCGATCGCGTTGCCCAGGCCATTGCCATGCTGCGGCTGGACGGCATGGAATCCCGTCGCCCTCACGCGCTGTCCGGCGGGCAGCGCCAGCGCGTGGCCCTGGCCCGCGCCCTGGTGAAGCGCCCCCGCCTGCTCCTGCTGGATGAGCCGCTGGGCGCGCTGGACGCCAATCTCCGAGAACGCACCGGCTTCGAGCTGCGCGCCATCCAGCGCGAGAGCGGCGCCGCCTTCGTGATGGTCACGCATGACCAGGCCGAGGCCCTTGCCCTTGCCGACCGTGTCGCGGTGATGGATCGCGGCCGCCTCCTGCAGGTCGCCCCACCGCGCGAGGTCTATGACCGCCCGGCTACCCGCTTCGTCGCCGAGTTCCTTGGCGCCGCGAATGTCCTGTCCGGCACGCGCACCGCCGATGGCGCCCTGGACTGCCCCGAAGCCGCCTGCACCCTGCGCGCCGCCGAGCCCCTGCCCGAAGGCGTGGCGGCCATCGCCCTCCGCCCCGAGCGCATCCGCATCGTGCCCGCCAGTGGCGAGAACAGCGCCGCCGGCATGGTGGAGGAGGCCGCCTTCCGCGGCGAGAGCAGCCTCATCCTCGTGCGCCTGGCCGGGGGTGCCCTGCTGCGCGTCTCCCATGCCGAGGAGGACGGTGCCCCGCCGCCACGCGGCACCGAGGTCCGTGTGAGCTGGGATGCCGAAGCCGTGGTGCCCCTGCGCAGATGAGGATCGCCCTTCGCCTCATGCCCGGCCTTTGGCTGGCGCTGCTCGTCGCGGCGCCGCTGGTGCTGGTGGGCATCATGGCCCTCTCTTGGCAGGCCGAGGGCGTGCCCCCCTACACGCCGCCCTGGGCAGGGGAGGGGGCCAATCCCGAGAATCTCCGCCTGCTGGCCGAGGATCCCCATTACCGCGACGCCCTCGGGCAATCCCTTGTCGTCGCCGCTCTCGCCGCCGCCCTCTGCCTGCTGCTGGCCACGCCGATGGGGATCTCCATCGCGCGCGCCGGCCGCTGGCGAGACGCGCTGCTGGCCGCCGTGCTTCTGCCCTTCTGGACCGGCTTCCTCATCCGCATCGGCGCCTGGATCGGCCTACTGCGGGACGAAGGCTGGATCAACACGGTCCTCCGCAGCCTCGGCTGGACCGACCAGCCGCTGCCGCTGCTCTACACCGATGGCGCCATGCTGCTCGGCATGGTCCACGCCTATCTGCCCTTCGCCGTCCTGCCCGTCTTCGCCGCCGCGACCCGGCTGGACCCCTCGCTGGAACAGGCTGCCGCCGATCTGGGCGCCACGCCCGGCCGGGCCTTCCTGACGGTCACCCTGCCGCAGCTCTTCCCGGCCCTGGCGGCCGCCTTCCTCCTCGTCTTCATCCCGGCGGCGGGCGAATACGTCATCCCCGAACTTCTCGGCCCGCCCGATGCCACCCTGGTCGGCCGCGTGCTGTTCCAAGAGTTCTTCCAGAACCGCGATTGGCCCGTTGCCGCCGCCCTGGCCGTCGCGCTGCTGGCCCTGCTGATCGGCCCGATCATCCTCTTCCAGCGCCTGGGGCAGGACGCATGATGCCGCGCTGGGTGCGGGCGGCGCTCTGGGCCGGAATAGCCTTCCTCTGGCTGCCCGTGGCGCTGCTGGTCGCCTACGCTTTCTCGGGCGATCCTGTGCCCTTCCGCTGGGGCGGGTTCTCTCTCCGCTGGTTCGCGGCCCTGGCCGCCAATGACCGGCTGCTGGAAGCCGCCTGGCTTTCCCTGCGCGTCGCCGCTGGCTCGGCGACGCTCGCGGTGCTGCTCGGTGGCGCCATCGGTTGGGTTCTGGCCCGCCACGGGCCCTTCGCCGGCCGGGCGGCGCTTGGTGCCCTGGCCGGTGCCCCCCTCGTCCTGCCGGAAGTCGTGACCGGTCTTTCCCTTCTCCTCTTCTTCGTCGCGCTTGAAGGCGCCATCGGCTGGCCCGCCGGAAGGGGCGCCCTGACCGTCCTCCTGGCCCATGCCACCCTCGGAACCGCTTATGTCGCGGTCGTCGTCCAGTCCCGCCTC
>DATCMG010000106.1:0-1633 GCA_036563555.1 Roseomonas sp.
TCCGTCACCCGCGCGCGGCCCGACGGCACCACGCTCCTCTTCGCCGTTTCCACCAACATCGTGGTGAACCCGCACCTGCAGCGCAACGACCGCGTGGACCTCTCCACCGCCCTCGCACCGGTCGCGAAGGCCAGTTCCTACCAGTATCTTCTCGTCATCGACCCGCGCGTGCGCGCGAACACTCTCCAGGAGCTGATCGCCGCCGGGAAGGCGCCGGGCGCCGGCTTCACCTATTCCTCCGCCGGCGTCGGCTCGAACAACCATCTGGCCGGGCTTCTCTTCTCCGAGGCCGCGGGCGTCCCGATGGAGCACATCTCCTATCGTGGCACCGCCCCTGCCCTGCAGGACGTCGTCGCCGGCCGCGTGACGATGAACTTCTCCTCGCCCCCGCCCGCCGTGCCCCTGGCGCGGGATGGCCGGCTCCGCCCCATCGCCGTGACGGGCGAGCGGCGCCTTCCCTCCATGCCCGAGGTGCCGACCCTCGCCGAAGCCGGCCTCCCCGGCATCGTCATCCTGGGCTGGCACGGAATCTTCGCCCCGGCCGGCGTGCCGGAGGCCGAGATGAACCGCCTGGAAGCCGCCGCCAACCGCGCCATCCGCGACCCGCGCTTCAACCGCAGCCTGGAGCGTGACGGGCTCGAACTCGCGGCTGAACGCCCGCGCGCCGATTTCGCGCGCGAGATCCAGGCGGAATACGCCTTCTGGGGACGCAAGGCGCGGGAGCTGGACCTCAAGGCCGAGTGACCGCTGCGGCTGGCACCTGGCCACCGGGACGGCCAACGAGGCCTTCGGATGCAAGCTGGCGTCCGGAAGGTGAGGGGAAATCCGTCGCCCAACTCCGCCGCACGGCGATCCGGCGCTACTCCAGGAACCCCGCTTTTTCCCGCGCCGCGCGCCCGGCCGGGCCGGCCAGGGCCGCCAGGATCGCCTCCGCCCGCGCCCCGGACGTCACCGCCACGGCGGCATAGGGTGTCCATTCCTGGAAAGGGTCGGGGAGGTAGCCGAGGAAGCGCACCCCGGGGCGGCCATGCAGCTCCGTGCCCTGGCTGATCGCCACCTCGACCTCCCCGCGCGCCGCGGCGGCAACGGCATCTCCGCCGAAGGGGAAGAGCCGGGCACGGGCGCCGAGATCCAGCCCCAGGCTTTCCAGGGCCCGCTGGAACAGGCGGCCGGCGGTGGCGCCACGCGCGGGATCGGCCCAGGCCACGCTCTCTGCCATGCCCAGAATGCGGCGCAGGCTTTCGGCATCCGTCACGACGGGCAGGGCGGATCCCGCGCGGGCGCCGATTCCGACGCCGGTCCGGCCCAGTTCCACGGCCTCGCCCGTCACCAACCCGTCCTGGCGCAAGGCGGCAATGCCGGCGCCGCTCAAGGTGACGACCGCCGGGCGCGCGCCGGCACGGATGCGGTCACGCTGGGCGCCCACAGTATCGTAAGTGATGGAGGGGGAGGGGCCCGGTCCGGGCCATGCCTCGATCAGGGGCGCGAGGACATGCTGGGTTGCCCCCGCGGCCAGGATCTCCGGGGCGGGCTGCGCCCGGGCGGCGGTCGCGCAGACAGTCGTGGCGACGAGGGCGCGGCGTGACCAGGGCAAGGCACGTTCCTCCAGAACGAAACGGGCCAAACGAAAACG
>DATCMG010000109.1:0-1949 GCA_036563555.1 Roseomonas sp.
TCCGTCACCCAGCAATCCCAGGCATTCCTTACCGGCCTCGTCGCCGCTGTCGTGCTGCGGGAGCGTCCCTCGGGCCGGACCATCGCCGGCATGGCGGTGGCCCTCGCGGGCCTGGTCCTGATCGCGACCACGGTGGGCGGCAATGGCGTGACGGGGACGGGCCTCGCCCTCTGCCTCGGCAGTGCCGCGAGCTGGGCGGTCGGCAATGTTCTTCTGCGCGGTGCCGGCTCCTCCCCCGGCGGGCCACTCGCCCTCATGTCCTGGCTGGGGATCGTGCCGATCCTGCCCCTGCTGGCCCTGTCCCTGGCAATCGAGGGGCCGGGCGCGGTCGGCCATGCCCTGGTGAATATCCGGTGGGGAGGCGTCGCGGGGGTGCTTTATGTCGCGATTGTCGCCACCTCCATCGGCTACGGCATCTGGGGGTTCCTGATGGCCCGCTATCCCGCCACGACCGTCGCGCCCTTCGCCATGCTGGTGCCGGTCACCGGCGCGGCCTCCGCCGCCCTTGTGATGGGTGAGAGCTTCGGGCCGATCCGACTAGCCGGCATGGCGCTGGTCCTGGCGGGGCTGGGCGTCACGGCGCTCCGATGGCCTGGGCGTGACCCCGCCCCCGCCGCACGCTAAGACACGCCGCCCCCTGCTTCGGGCCAAACCCGCTCCGGGAAAGAACCCCGCCGTGAACAAGCCGCTTCCCCAGACCCTCCGCCCCAACTCCCTGCGCAGCGGCCCCGACCCCCGCGGCCGCTTCGGCGATTTCGGTGGCCGCTTCGTGGCCGAGACGCTGATGCCCAACATCACCGAGGTGCAGGAGGCCTATGACGCGGCGCGGAAGGATCCGGAGTTCGACAAGGAGTGGCGCCGGCTTCTGAAGGACTATGTCGGCCGCCCCTCGCCGCTGTGGTTCGCGGAGCGGCTGACCAACCATCTCGGCGGCGCCAAGGTCTATCTGAAGCGCGAGGAGCTGAACCACACCGGCGCGCACAAGATCAACGCGGTGCTCGCGCAGATCATGCTCGCCCGCCGCATGGGCAAGACGCGCATCATCGCAGAGACGGGCGCGGGCCAGCACGGCGTCGCGACCGCGACGGCCTGCGCGCTCTTCGACCTGCCCTGCACCGTCTTCATGGGCGCGACGGATGTGGAGCGGCAAAAGCCCAACGTCTTCCGCATGAAGCTGCTCGGCGCCGAGGTGACTGCCGTGACCTCCGGCGCCGCGACGCTGAAGGACGCGATGAACGAGGCCCTGCGCTACTGGGTCGCGAATGTGCAGGACACCTACTACTGCATCGGCACCGTCGCCGGCCCCGCGCCCTATCCGCAGATGGTGCGCGACTTCCAATGCGTGATCGGCGACGAGACGAAGGAGCAGTGCCTGGCGATCGAAGGCCGCCTGCCCGATGTGGTGGTCTGCGCCGTCGGCGGCGGTTCCTCTGCCATGGGCATTTTCCACCCCTTCCTCGATGATGCCGAGGTGAAGCTGGTGGGCGTGGAAGCCGCCGGCCACGGGCTGGAGAGCGGCGCCCATGCGGCCGCCATCAATGGCGGTGCCCCCGGCGTCCTGCACGGCAACAAGACCTATCTGCTGCAGGACCGCAACGGCCAGATCCAGGAGGCCCACTCCATCTCCGCCGGGCTCGACTATCCCGGCATCGGCCCGGAGCATTCCTGGCTGCATGAGATCGGCCGCGTGGAATACGTCGCCGCGACCGACAACGAGGCGCTCGACGCCTTCCAGCTCTGCTCGAAGCTGGAGGGCATCATTCCCGCCCTCGAATCCGCCCATGGGCTGGCCGAGGTGATCAAGCGCGCACCGACCATGCCGAAGGACAGCATCATCGTCCTCAACCTCTCCGGCCGCGGCGACAAGGACATCTTCACCGTCGCCCATCACATGGGGGTAGAGCTGTGAGCGCGCCGGTTCGCGAAGCGGCGGAGCTGGATAGCGTGAA
>DATCMG010000113.1:0-12168 GCA_036563555.1 Roseomonas sp.
AGGACATCGTGCTGGCCATCATCGGCAAGATCGGCACGGCCGGCGGCACCGGCCATGTGATCGAATTCGCCGGCGAGGCGATCCGTGCGCTCGGCATGGCCGGGCGCATGACGGTCTGCAACATGTCGATCGAGGCGGGCGCGCGCGCCGGCATGATCGCGCCGGACCAGACCACCTTCGATTATGTCCGTACCCGCCCCATGGCCCCCAAAGGCGAGGCGCTGGAGCGCGCCATCCAGTGGTGGAGCACCCTGCCGAGCGACGAAGGCGCGCATTTCGACAAGGAGGTCGTGCTTGACGCCTCCGAGATCGTGCCGATGGTGAGCTGGGGCACTTCGCCTGAGGACGTGCTGCCGATTACAGGCGCGGTGCCGGACCCCGAGAATGCCGCCGATGAGGCTCGCCGTACGCAGCTCCGCCGCATGGTGGAGTATATGGGTCTGACGCCCGGCCAGCCGCTGCAGGACCTGAAGGTCGACGTCGTCTTCGTCGGCTCCTGCACCAATGGCCGAATCGAGGACATCCGCGCAGCCGCTGAGGTGATGCGCGGGCGCCGTGTGGCCGAGGGCGTGCGCGCCATGGTCGTGCCTGGCTCCGGCCTCGTGAAGGAACAGGCGGAGCAGGAAGGCCTCGATCTCATTCTGAAGGAGGCTGGCTTCGAGTGGCGTGAGGCCGGATGCTCCATGTGCCTCGGGATGAATCCGGACAAGATCCTGCCCGGGCAGCGCTGCGCCTCGACCTCGAACCGCAATTTTGAGGGACGGCAGGGCAAGGGTGGGCGGACTCATCTGGTGTCGCCCGCCATGGCGGCGGCGGCGGCCGTGACGGGACGCCTGACGGATGTGCGGGAGCTGATGGCATGACCCCCTTCACCACACTGACCGGAATCGCCGCGCCGTTGCCGATGGCGAATGTCGATACGGACAAGATCATCCCGGCGCGCTTCCTCAAGACCATTGAGCGCAAGGGCCTAGGCCGCGCTGCCTTCGCCGATATGCGCTTCAATGATGATGGAACCGAGAAGCCTGATTTCGTGCTGAACCGCGAGCCTTATCGCGCCGCCGAAATCCTCATCGCACATGAGAATTTCGGTTGCGGGTCCTCGCGAGAGCATGCGCCCTGGGCGCTGCTCGATTTCGGTATCCGCTGCGTGATCGCGCCGGATTTCGCCGACATCTTCTTCAACAACAGCTTCAAGAACGGCATCCTGCCGATCCGCCTGCCGCGCCCGGTCTGTGACATGCTGATGGAGGACGCCCGTATGGGCGCCAACTCCCGCATGAGTGTCGATCTCGCCCGCCAGGTGGTCGTGCGCCCGAACGGGGAGGAGATCCCCTTCGAGGTGGACCCGTTACGTAAGCATCGCCTGCTGAATGGCCTCGACGATATCGGCGAGACGATGCAGCGTGCCACAGTGATCGAGAGCTTCGAGCAGAAGCAGCGTGCCGCCCAGCCCTGGCTCTACGGCTGAGTCGTCCCGCCCACCCAGGAGCATCAGGATGCCTGCGAACAAGAAGCTGCTGGTGCTGCCGGGTGACGGCATCGGTCCCGAAGTCATGCGCGAGGTCCGCCGTGTGGTGGACTGGATGGACCGCCGCCGCAGCGTGACCTTCGACATGGAGGAAGGGCTGGTTGGCGGCACCGCCATCGACGCCACGGGGCATCCCTGCCCGGATTCCACGATCGAGAAGGCGCGGCGCGCCGATGCGATCCTGTTCGGCTCCGTCGGTGGGCCGAAATGGGATTCGTTGCCTTTCGAGAGCCGGCCGGAACTGGGCATCCTGCGACTCCGCAAGGATCTCGGCCTCTTCGCCAATCTGCGTCCCGCGATCGTCTGGTCGCCGCTCGCCCAGGCCTCCTCGCTGAAGGCTGATCTGGTGAACGGGCTGAACCTGATGATTGTGCGGGAGAGCACGGGCGGCATCTATTTCGGCGAGCCGCGCGGCATCGAGACGATGCCGAGCGGCATGCGCCGCGGCTTCGACACCGAATCCTACACGGAGGAGGAGATCGCTCGCGTCGCCCGCGTCGGCTTCGAACTGGCCCGCAAGCGCAGCAACAAGATGACCAGCGTCGACACGGCGAATGTCATGCAGTCCGGCCGCTTCTGGCGTGAGATCGTCAGCGCGGTCGGCAAGGCCGAGTTTCCGGATGTCGAGCTGTCGCATATGTATGCCGACAACTGCGCCATGCAGCTTGCCTCCCGCCCGAAGCAGTTCGACGTGATCCTGGCCAGCAACCTTTTCGGCGACGTGCTCTCCGACCTCGCGGCGGCCGTGACAGGCAGCCTCGGCATGCTGCCCTCCGCCACGCTCGGCGCGCCGGATGCCAGCGGCCGCCGCCACGCGCTTTATGAGCCGATCCACGGCTCCGCGCCGGACATCGCGGGCAAGGGCATCGCCAATCCCTGCGCGCAGATCCTCTCCTTCGCCATGCTGCTGCGCTGGTCCTTCGGCATGGAGGAGGATGCGAAGCTGCTGGAGAACGCGGTGGAGAAAGTGCTCGCCGGCGGTCTCCGCACGGCCGACATCATGGTGCCCGGCGCGGCCCGCGTCGGCACTTCGATCATGGGCGAGGCCGTCGTGCGCGAACTCGACAAAATGGCGGCCTGAAAGGGGTTGCGCCTCTCTCCCCTTGGCGCTATTCCCCGCGCCAAGGAAGAGCGCTCGTAGCTCAACTGGATAGAGCACTAGACTACGGATCTGGGGGTTAGGGGTTCGAATCCTCTCGAGCGCGCCAAGCTCCCAGGCCAATCGTTCATTGAAGACTTTGGTGATGCGCCCGTAGCTCAGCTGGATAGAGCACCAGACTACGAATCTGGGGGTCAGAGGTTCGAATCCTTTCGGGCGCGCCAGCAACTTCAATGATTTAGGGCCTCTATCTCTCCGTTCAACAAAGTGTTATCAGGCGGTTTCCGGAACACCTGCGTGAACCGCCTGCCTCCCATTGCTTCTCCTATTCCCCGATCCAGCCCGGATTTGCTGCGGTGCAGGGCCAATTCCTTCAACCAATTAACGAGCACCGCGAGAAGCTGACCGGGCTCAGCGGCAGCGCTGCCATGTATGTGGCCATGGTCCTCCGTAATCTTCAGGAAGCCTTGGATGCCGCATCAGTTGAGGCATCGTGATGCGTCCTGTCGGCCTGCCCCCCAGGGATGCCGTTGTACCCCACCTCCCGAGATGAGCGCCTATTCCATCGGTTGCCGTCCAGCGCACCGCCTCCGTGAAGTGGAAGATATCCGCTGCACGGGATTGGACCAGGTCCGGGATGAAGCTACCGAGCGAAGGCCAGGTCGTCTCGAATAAATACCCACAAGGCTTTTCCGTTTATGGGCGTAGAAGGAGGTTGCGCGATACTCCCGCTACCCTGGTTGGCTCGTGCGCACGCTTGAATAAATCATGGCCTGATAGAACTTCAGCAACATTAAACGGTATCGTGGCGGAAGGGCATGCGTCAGCGCCAGGTATCGCAGAAGCTGCCGTGCAGCACCCCATCCGCCGATTGGCCGCAGCAAACGAATGAGCGGAAAGAGCCGGTGCCGCTGAACACTTTCGGGATGGAGCACATAAAGGCGCTGGTAGTTCAAAACCGAGCGCTCCAGGCGCAAGAGCCAGTCCGCGTCGCGATGGTGCTCCATATGGGAGACGGAGTTGTCGACATGGCGAATGCGCGCAGCACTGCCAACGCGCAACGCCCATTCTGTGTCCTCCCAGCCCCAGCCCTTGAAGTTCTGGTCAAAAGGATGGCTCTGGAAGAGGTCGCGCCCCACCATGAAATTGGCGGAGAGGAAGTTGCCGGCCGGGTCGTGGTTACGCTCTTCTGCAGGGATCCATTCCCGCCGGCGGCTATGCGCTTCAAAGAGCAAGGCATCTGAGGACGCAGGGGCCATTCGCTTCCCCGTGCGCCCGCCACACACCACCACGGCAGGATCGACCGCGGCCTCCAGGGCACGAGCCACGAAGCCGGGCGCATCCGGCAGGCTGTCGGCATCAAGAAAGAGAAGGAACTGCCCACGCGCGAGACGGGCGAGGGCATTGCGTGCCTCCGCCCGGCCAAGATTGACCCGGGAGGGGAAAAGCCCTGCCGCAAGCCCGGCGGTCTCGGCTTCGGCCACGACCTCCTCCTGATCCTTGAGAGCCGGATTGCCGTCGATCAGCACCAGAAGCTCCGCTGCGCGCGGATCGGGCAGCGCGGCTATGTCGGACAGCAGCTCCCGGCAGAGTGACCGGACATCCCGATCAAAGGTCGGCACGAGAATGGAAAGGCGCGGCGCAGGGCCGGCCTCGCGCGCGGTGGAGGTGATCAGGGAAGCCAAACTGACCACTACTCACGCCTCCAGACGCTGGCGTCGCGGCAACAGGATCAGCGCCCAGACCAGCGCCACGGTTGCAGCCGCAACCAGGATGCGGGCGATGGCAGCGCCGGCTACCCCAGCCTGCTCCGCACCGAACCAACAGAGCAGCAATGTCATCCCGAGCGAGGCAACGACAACCAGCAAGCGGACAGACTGTCGCCCGATGGCGCTCAGCGCATCCGCCCCAACAACGTAAGCGGCGAAGAGTGCGGGCATGGGCGTGAGCAGGCGCGTAAGCCAGGGTAGCTCCTCATAGGCCGCACCGAAGATCCAGGGCAGCAGTCCCGCGAAGATCAACACTCCGGCAGCCCCGGCAAGACCGACGCCAACGCCCAGCGGCAGCAGCCGGAGCGCGAGTTCCACGCAAGCCTCTCGCCCCTCGGCTGCCATGCGGAACAGGCGGGGATAGATGGCATAGCCCAGCGCGCGGATGGGGAGGGACAGCGTATCGATAATGCGGAAGGCAGCGGCGTAGAGCCCGGCAGCGGCCGGGCCCAAGATTGCGGCAATGATTGGCTTGTCCAAATCCTTGATCGAGGCCTGCAGCGCACTCTCCGCGCTGAAGGCGAAGCCATCGCCCGTCAGCCCGGCCACCCATGTCCAGCGTGGCAGGCCATGATCATGCACCGCGAGACCGAGGCAGAGCCCAGCCGCCACCGCCGAAGACCCTGCATACCACCAAGCCCATTCTGCGAGGGGCAACTCCCCCGGCATAGCGGCTGCCAATGCGATGGCAACCAGCCGGCACGCGCCGATCAGCACCGTAACGGTGGATTGGCGCGTGGCCTCGCCAGTCGCCATGTACACGGCGATGCAGAGATTGGCGTAGCGCGCCAGAAGAAGGTCCGCCATCAGCACGGCCAGCAAGGGCCCGGTTCCGATGGCCCCGATATCGAGCACAGCCAGCACGGCGAAGCATACGGTGCCCATGGCCAGCGCCGTGCCCGTGATGGCGATCAGGCTGTGCCCAAGCCAGCCCTGCAGCTTCGTACGGTCTGCCGCCACGGCGCGGATTAGCATCTGATCGCAACCCCAGCCGACGAAACAGGACACGGCGACGGTAATGGCGGTAAGGCTGGCGAAGAGCCCATAACCCTCCGGTCCCAGGAAGCGCACGGCCATGATCAGCCAGCCGATCTGGGTCAGCAGTTGCAGGCTGAAGCCACCGAAAATAACACTGGCATCAAAGGCCAGCGCTCCTTGGGGCAGGTGGCGCAGCAGCGGGGCGAAAAGGCTGCGCATCTGGGGAGGAAGGGTCATGCGTCCTCGGTCAGGCTCGCTCTGGCGCGGCGCGCAGCGTGGCGGCAATGGCATGCCAGGCCGGCTTGCGGCGGAAGGTGTCGTCATAGGGATGTGCGCGCGTGGGCAGTCCGTCCCGGCGCCGGACAAAGGCGTTCTGGTTCACCCAGCTTTCCCGGTCGCTGAACCCCCAGAGCGTCACGCGCTTGACCGCTTGCTCCGCCAGCACGGCGCCGAGCAGGTCACGATACCAGCCCGCCACCTCCGCATCCCGTGCGGCGATGTCGGCGGGTAGCAGCCGGTCAATCATGTCCAGTTCCGTGATGTAGACCTCCAACCCCAGGCTGCCGACATCGCGGATGAAGCGGCGCAGGAGCTCGGCATCGAAGGGCGCGGAACACGGCGCGACATGCGCCTGGATTCCGAGGGCGTGAATCGGCACGCGCCGCCGCACGAGCCCGTTCAGCAACTCGAGCATCGCCCGCCGGCGCGCCTCCTGGTCCCGGGCGCGCAGCTCCAGGTCGAACTCGTTGATGACGAGCTTCGCGCCGGGATCCGCCTCGGCCGCCATCTGGAGGAAAATGGGGATGTAGTCCGGGCCTAGGGCACGCAGAAAGGGGGAGGCCCGGAGTCCTCCGCCTTGGTTGTCCGTTGGGTTGATCGGCTCGTTCACCACGTCCCAGGCCTTGATGCGCCCGGCATAGCGGCGAAGGACCGTGCCGATATGGGTCTGCATGATCCGCCGGGCGGATGCGGCTCCGGTGCCCAGGTCGAACCAGCCCGGCAGGGCCTCATGCCAGACGAGCGCATGGCCATAGACCTCCATGCCTTCAGCGCCGGCGAACTCCATCAGTGTGTCGGCAGCGGTGAAGTCGAAGCGGTCGGGCGCAGGGCGGAGGCCGGCCCATTTCAGTTCCAGGCCTGGCGTAATGGCGCGCGCATCGGCACGCAGCAATGCCCGCAGTTCCGCTGCGTCACGCAACATGGGCCAGGTGATCATGCTGCCGAAGGTGATCCCTCGGGCCGCTGCCAGCACACCCAGCCCCTCCGGTGCCGGTTCGGCACCGATGGCGGGCAGCGGGGCAGCGAGGGCGGAAGCGATCAGCGCACGTCGCGTCGCCCTCACCGTCCCACCGCCCGCAGGATCCGCCCCTTCATGCGCTCATAAGCCAGGGCCGAGGCCGTTTCTTCGAGATAGGCGCGTAGCAGCCCGGGATCGTCCCAGGGCACATCGTGGCGGGAGCGCCGCAGCCAGGCGCTCTCGGGATTGCGGCTCCACTCGCCGGGGAAAAGAGCAATCTCCTCCCCGGCCTCGGGCAGGACGGGTTCGGCCGGCGCGCCCGTCACCGCCGCGAGCAGCGCGGCCGACAGCCCGACCCCGCCCTCGGGCCCGGAAAGATGGCTGATGGGCGTTGCCCGCGGGTTCATCTCGATGAACAGCGCCCGCCCGCTGCGCTCGTCCAGCACGAAGTCGAAGCCAAGGAACCCCGAAAGGCTGAGCCGGGCCACCATGGCCTCGGCCGTGCGGGCCATGTCGGGATGGTCGGTTACGCGCACGACGCTCGCGGGGCCATTGGGGTAGTTGGTCTCCAGCACTTCCACGCTCAACCCGGCCAGCACGCGGCCTCTATGGCAGACCACTGCCCGGTTGGCCGGACGCCCCTGGACGAATTCCTGTAGATCGGGCGTGGAGGGTTGCCATCGCCGCCTCTCGACGAAGGGGCGGATGCTGCGCTCACGCAATGCGAGCTTCCCGGCATCCGCGAACCCCATGCGGCGCATGGCCCGTTCCCAGGCGTGTCCCGCCTCGTCCAGGCGGTGGATGACAGTGACGCCCGTCCCGCCCCAGGTGCCGTCGGATTTCAGCACCCGTGGCAGTGGAGCCTCGGCCAGCGCAGCCTCGAAATCCGTGCGATTTTCGACATGGCGGGTTCCAGGCACCGGCATCCCCAACTCCGCCGCCAGCGCAACCTGCGCGCTCTTGCTCCGTGCCACGGCATAGCCACTGGCGTCACCGAGCGAGGCCTCGATCAGCGCGGCGAATTCAGGCTGCGTGTGCAGATCTGCGAGCAGCCCGGCGGAGCGGTCATCACAGGGCACGACGATATCCGGGCGGGCGGTGCGGGCCGCGGCGGCCAGATCCTCCGACAGCCGCCACTGCCGCAGCCTGTACCAGGCGGATGTCGCCCCGCTCCGCGCCAGCAGCGAACCTTTGGGCGAGGCGCCGTGGACGGCAAACCCCGCCTGACCCAACGCGCGCGCCAGCCGAGCGCCGAAATTCCAGGGCTGTGTTGAGACAAGGAGAACCCGGGGAGATGTCACGGGCGGGGCGCCTCCGGCAGCATGGGGCAGGGATTTTGGAAGCATGGGATCAGCGTGTGTCGCGCCGGAGATTCCACCAGACGAGTTTGCCCGCCACCTCCGCCATCTTCAGCTCGCGCGGTCCTGTGTCCAGGCGGCTGAACAGGCGGCTCCATCCCCATTGCCCCGTCACCAGGGCGAGCTGCACCGCGGCCTTGAAGCCGATCCAGAGCGTGGTGAGAGCGGGCTGGCGCGCGCGGCGGATCGTGATGGTCGCCCATTGCTGGCCCGTGCGGAAACTGCGGAGGCGCATATAGGGCACCTCGCTCCGGTCCCCCGGCACCACCTCATGCACCACGGCATCGCCGCACCAGGCGAGGTGCCGGCCGGCTGCGTGTAGCCGTACGAACAGATCGTAATCCTCGCCACCGCAGGCGCCGAGAGCGGGATCGAAGGCCGGCTCCGGGCCGATGCAGGTGGCGCGGCGGAGCAGGGAGTTGCCCGTGCCGATCCAGCGCCCGCTGACCCGCTCGTCGTGGTCGATGCCGATCCGGGTTCCCGTCGGAAGCGCCATGCGGCGCTCATAGCTGCGGCCCGTCGGATCCCAGGATGGCGGGCCGTCCGGGAAATGCGGCAGCACCGCCCCGAAGACGAGGTCGGCTTCCGTCGCCTCGGCCGTGCCGATCAGCGCGTCCAGCCAGCCCGGCTCGCACCATTCGTCATCGTCGAGAAAGATGATGAAGTCCCCGCTCGCCGCGGCGATACCGGCATTGCGGGCATGGGAAATGTTCGGGATGGGCGTTAACAGGTAGCGCAGCGGCAGGCCGGGTTCGCCTGCCATCGCTTCCATTGCTGCACGCGCGTTGGATTCCGGAGAGTTGTCCACCACCAGGATCTCGGCTGTGCGGCCGGGAGAAAGAAGCTGGGCCCGTGCGGTTTCGACGGCGCGTCGCAGCAAGACGGGGCGATTATAGGTGCAGATGATGACACTGGCGGCACTCATCGGAGCGTCTCTTGCAACCTGTCCGGTTTCGCGCGCCGGTTGTAAACGCTCTGGATTGCCGATGCACTATCCAATACGCCGTCTTATGTATTCCATGCCAGTATTTCCACTGGTTTCGCCCTGACGAAGGGGCCTGCGCCTGGACAAGGCATCCTGACCGGTGGGCGATCGCCTGTCCCGGACGGGACGCAGAGTTGCAACCTCGGGTAGGCTAAACCGGCTTGCAGGCCGATCTGCTTGCCGTGATCATGCCGCATGCTTTCCCCCCTCCACGCTCAGGGGCCGCCTTCTTCGCGCAAATCGCCGAACTGGACAGGCTTCGTAGCGTCTCCATTCTGATGGTCCTGGCAAGTCATGCCGGTTTCGGCCACCTCGTCCCCGGCGGGCTGGGATCAGATAGCCGGGGCAAGCCGGGGATGGCGGCTAAAGGCCGCGTCTCTGATCCGGACCATCGCGCTGCGGCCCTGCTCCCTTTGACGCGCGCGGAACACGCCGTATCAGCGCAATGAGCCTTGGGGCCTCAAGGATGTACCGGCGCCAGAGGCGCCGTGGTTCGCTGATCAGCCGGTGTAGCCATTCGAGATGGGCCCGCTGCATCCAGAGGGGCGCCCGCCTCCTCACCCCCGTGACGAAGTCGAGCGAGGCGCCGACGCAGAGGCCGACCCCTACGGCCCCGCCAGCGGCCGCGAGATGCGCCGCCAGAACTTCCTGCTGCGGCGAGCCGACGCAGAGCAGAACGAAGCGTGCCGGGTTCTCAAGGACGGCCTGTAGGCAAACATCCACGGCCGCCAGGTCGGTTATGAAGCCCATCGGAGGGTTGTGATGCGTCAGGCGGGTCAGGCTAAAGCGGGCCCGCAGAATTTCTATCGTCTCGGGCGAGCAGCCGATGATTGTAAGCGGTTCATCCGGGCGGATGACCTCCTCCAGTAGCTTGCGGGTCAGGTCCGAGCCTGGGGCGAGGGGGAGGGAGATGCCGCGGCGGCCAGCGAGCAGTCGTAACACCCGGCTGTCGCAGAGGGAAAGCCAAGCCGCTTCATAGATATTACGCAGCGCCGGTTCAGCCTGCTCCAACCGAATGAAGTGATCCGCATTGGGGGTGACCACGTAAGCGAAAGGCTCCGACGGATCCCGGGATGCGATCTTCGCGCAGGCCTCATCCAGGTCGAGCTCGTCGAAGCGCACGGAGAGCAACCGCTGGCTGGATGCGGTTGACGAGGCCGCCGCTGCCTTGATGTCAGCATTCAGAACAAGGGGGGCGCCGGATGGGATTGGATCGGTCTGGCGCAACTCCAAGCCGTTTCCCGTCAGACCGATGGGAGCGCCGTTGCGGACGGAATTGACACGATCAAGCGGCATGGAGGCCATCCTATCCGAGTGCAGGCTGCCGGCTGCCCCTTGCGCGTCGGGACTGTAGCCACTGATCCGTCAAAAAACCACCATAGGTTGTTTTTGGCGGGCAGGTCTGACCTGTGAATCATGCGCCGCTCCGCGGCTCTCGACAGGTCAAGATCACGAAAATGGCCGGAAAAAGCAGGATCCCTGGATGGACGCTTGCCAGAGTTAGTCTTCGGGTGCTCCGATCTTGTGTGGAGGGCCTGGATCCAGGCCGCCTGGGATCCGGTGTGACCGGCTTGTGAAGATCAACAGTAAGATTCAACCAAAACGAGTACTTTATTCCGCTTTTCTTTCTGCTGGACGTGGTTGGTTTGGCCCACTACCATAAGGTAGTAAGGATGCCTGAATCGACGCATAATGCATGGCGGGATTGGGCGATTCTGGCGAGGCATTACCGGTGAGCCTGGACCTGAATAGCTCTTTCGCTCAAGAGAGCGAGTGGGATTGCCCGCTTCACAGAGCTTTGCGGAGCGGAAGTAGGCCGCAAACCTGGGCCGCCGATCTTGTGCCTAACGCCGCCGGAGAGACCAGGTGAGCCTATCCACGCGCCTTGTGGCGCCTCCAGGAACGGACCTTGCCCGGTCGGACGAAGCTGCCGATCGGCAGGGTTACGGCTCGGATCTACCCGCCCATTCTTACTTCTCAGGCGCAAGCGGGGCCTACCGCTTCCGCCTCCACGACCTCGTGGTGACAGCCTTCCTTCGCTGGCGGCTGATCCTGCTGGCCCTCCTTTTTCCGGCGGCACTCGGCATCGCCGGCGCGTTCCTGGCACCTGTGCGCTATACGGCGGAAAGCGTCCTGGTCGTGATGACCAGCCGGGAGAGTTCGGGGGCGCAGGACCTGGCCGGCTTCGGACCGACGGTTGTCTCAGTCGAGGTTCTGAAGGTCGCCCGCTCCGAGATCGAGATCCTGCAAAGCGGTGATGTCATCCGGCGTGCCCTCATGCAGATCGGTCCCACGACCCTGTTTCCCGGGCTGAGCGGGCCGCGTCGTTCCGGGCTGGGGGAAGGGGGGGCAGAAGCGGGAATGCTGACCGCGGCAGCGGAGCTGTTCAGCCGCACCCTTCGAGCGGAGGCCGACACCAACAGCAATGTAGTGCGGGTACGCTTCACCCATCCCGACCGGCAGCTGGCCGTTGAAGCGCTGCGGGCGCTTCTTGAAGCGTATTACGAACGCCGCGTGACGATGTTCAACGATAACGGCTCGCGCCTCCTGGTCGCGGAGCTGGAGCGCTATGCCGATCAGCTGAAAGGGCTGGAAGCCCAGATCCAGGCCGTGAGGGCCCGCTTCAGCGTGCTGGATATCGGGCAGGAGATCCAGCTGACCACGGCGCGGCTGGACGGCATCACGCAGCGCGAGGACCGGCTGCGGGAGCAGCAGGCCACCGCTCAGGCGCAGCTTGAGGCCGCGCGCGCGCAACTTGCCGCCCAGCCCGGGCGGGTCTTCGCCTCGCAGGAGGCAACCAATGTCGTGCCTAATGACGACAGCCGTAACGCCCTCCAGCGCCTCCTGCAGCAGCGGGAACATGTGGTGACGCAGTACACCTCGGATTATCCGGCGCTGCGTGAACTGGACCAGCGCATCGCGGCCGCCCGGCAGGCCGTGCGCGAGGGGCAGCGCGCCGCTTATTCCACGACGCGCCAGGTCCGCAACCCGGCCGTGGAGTTGCTCAGCAATCAGGTTGTGACACTGGAGGTGCAGACATCGGCTCTGCAGCGCCAGCTTGAGGAGCTTGAGCGCCAACGCCGGGATGCCGAGGCCCGCGCGGCCTCCTTGCGCGAGGCTGAAAGCCAGTTGCGTGACCTGCAGCGGCGGCGCGATGGCATGGAAGCCATCGTCCGTCAGTTCGCCACACGCGAAGCCGGTGCCCGGGTCG
>DATCMG010000076.1:0-2482 GCA_036563555.1 Roseomonas sp.
GAGGCACCGCGCGAGCGGGTCTGGGAAGCGCTGAACGATCCCGCCGTGCTCCAGGCCTCCATTCCCGGCTGCGAGTCGGTGGAGCGCACCGGCCCTGACAGCTTCGCGGCCAAGGTCGCCGTCCGCATCGGCCCCATGTCCGCCAAGTTCGGCGGCAAGGTGACGCTCTCGAACATCAACCCGCCCGCGGGCTACACCATTACCGGCGAAGGCCAGGGCGGCGCCATGGGCTTCGCCCGCGGCGGTGCGGATGTCTCCCTGGTGGAGGAAGGCCCCTCCACCACCACGCTCAACTACAATGTGAAGGCGCAGGTTGGCGGCAAGATGGCCCAGCTCGGCGCCCGGCTGGTGGACAGCACCGCCCGCCAGATGGCCGACCAGTTCTTCGACCGCTTCGCCGCCCAGCTCGCCCCGGCAACCCCAACCTCGATGACGACGGAACCCATGGCTGCCTCTGACACCGTCCCCACCATCCCCAACGCCGTGGCCTCGGACGGTCGTCCGGTCACCGAGCGCCGCACCGCAACTGCCGCCCTGCGCCCCGGGCAGGCCAAGCGTGGCCTCGGCGACATGCTCGCGGCCATCCCGCGCCAGCCCTGGGGCATGCCCATCAACTTCTGGATCGGCAGCCTCCTGATGCTCGGCATCCTGGCGCTGCTCTTCGTCGTTGGCTGATCATCCCCCACGCGACGTCGCCGCCACCCAGGCCCTCCTGGAAGCGGGCGGCTACGTCGCGGACCGGGCGCTCGCCACCACGGTCCATCTCGCGCTGGCCATGGGCCGCCCCATCCTGCTGGAGGGCGAGCCCGGAACCGGCAAGACCGAGATCGCCAAGGTCCTGGCCGCCCAGCTGCCGCGGCGGCTGGTGCGGCTGCAATGCCATGACGGCATGGACCTGGCCTCGGCCGCCTATGAGTGGAACCACGCCCGCCAGCTCATGGCGATCCGTCTCGCCGAGGCCGCGGGCGAGGGTGACCGCGCGACGCTGGAGCACGGCCTCTATGACCGCCGCTTCCTCGAACCCCGCCCCCTGCTCCAGGCGATCGAAGGCAGCCCGGCACTCCTCCTGATCGACGAGCTGGACCGCGCCGACGAACCCTTCGAAGCCTTCCTGCTGGAAGTGCTGGCCGATTTCCAGATCACCGTGCCCGAACTGGGCACCATCCGTGCCCAAACCCCTCCCGTCGTGGTCATCACCTCGAACCGGACGCGGGAGGTGCATGACGCCATCCGCCGCCGATGCCTCTATCACTGGGTGGACTACCCCGATGCGGCACGGGAGCGCGCGATCCTTGCCCGCCGCGCCCCCGAAGTGTCGGCATCGCTCTCCGCCCAGGTCGTGGCCTTCGTCCAGGGCCTGCGCGGCGGAGACACCTTCTTCAAGCCGCCGGGAGTGGCCGAGACGGTGGACTGGGCCCGCGCCCTGACCGCCCTCAACCGCCGGGAACTCGAACCGGACTCCGCCGAGGCCACGCTGGGAGTGCTCCTGAAGTACCAGGACGACATCGCCAGGCTGCGCGGTGCGGAACTGGCCCGCCGGGTGGAGGAGGCGCGCGAGGCCGCGTCGTGAACGCGCTCGCCCCCAATCTCCTCGCCTTTGGCCGGGTGCTGCGGCGCGCCGGCCTGCCCGTTGGCCCCGCCGAAACCCTGGCCGCCGCCGAGGCGCTCGGCCACCTGCCCTTCTCCGACCGGGACGCCTTCCGCGCCGCCCTGCGCGCGACGATGATCCACCGCCGCGACCATTTCGAGGTCTTCGATACCGCTTTCGACCTCTTCTGGCGCGACCCTGACGCCCCGGCGCGCGCGCCCGGCCCCGACGACGAGACGCCGGATTCCCTGCCGGCGGCGGCCCGCCGCGTCTCGGAGGCGATGCCCGGCGCCAGCCCCCCCGCGCCCCCCAGGGACGAGCCGGAGCGGCGCGAGGATTCCGCCCTGACGGTCAGCGAAACCGAGCGCCTGAACCGCCTGGATTTCGAGGCCATGACGGCCGAGGAACTCGCCGCGGCGAAACGCGAGATCCGCCGCCTCGTCCTTCCCCTGGCCGAGCGCCCCACCCGCCGCTTCCGCGCGGACCCTTCCGGCCCGCGCGTCGATCTGCGCGCCACGATCCGCGCCTCCATGCGGCTCGGGGGCGAGATCGCCAACATATCCCGCCGCCGCCGGATCACCCGCCCGCCGCCGCTGGTTCTGCTCTGCGACGTTTCGGGAAGCATGGCCCGTTACGCGCAGATCCTGCTGCATTTCATGCACGCGGTCGCGAATGGCCGGGCCCGCGTCCACAGCTTCGTTTTCGGCACGCGCCTCACCAACATCACCCGCGCCCTGCGGAACCGCGACCCGGAGGTCGCCTTCCAGGCCGTTTCCCACATCCTGCCGGACTGGTCCGGCGGCACCCGCATCGGCGAGGCGCTGGACCGCTTCAACCGCCTCTGGGCCCGCCGCGTGCTCGGCCAGGGCGCCGTTGTCTTGCTCATCACCGACG
>DATCMG010000133.1:0-3798 GCA_036563555.1 Roseomonas sp.
CCTTCCTCACGGCCTCCAACCGCAAGGGTCTGGGCGATCATGTGCCGGATTTCGACAGCGGCGCGCTGAACGCCGGGGGCAAGCGCGTGGTGGTGATCGGCGGCGGCGACACGGCGATGGACTGCCTGCGCACCTCCATCCGCCAGGGCGCGGCCTCCGTCACCTGCCTCTATCGCCGGGATAAGGCGAACATGCCGGGCTCGATGCGCGAGGTCGCCAATGCGGAGGAGGAAGGCGTACGCTTCGCCTGGCTCTCCGCACCCGAAGGATTTGAGGGCGAGAACAAGGTCACGGGCGTGCGCGTGACGAAGATGCATCTCGGCCTGCCAGATGCCACGGGGCGCCAGCAGGTGGAACCGATCCCGGGCAGTTCCTTCGCCGAGCCCGCGGACCTCGTCATCAAGGCCCTGGGCTTCGATCCCGAGGACCTGCCCACCATGTTCGGCGAGCCCGGCCTGAAGGTCTCCCGCTGGGGCACGCTGAGCGTGGACCGCCGCAGCATGATGACGAGTCTGCCGGGCGTCTTCGCGGCCGGCGACATCGTGCGCGGCGCCTCCCTGGTCGTCTGGGGCATCCGCGACGGGCGCGACGTGGCCGACCGCATCGCCGAATACGTGACGACGCGCGAGAGCCTGCCCCAGGCGGCCGAGTGAGCGGAGGAAGGACGATGAGCGACTACGTTTCCGGGCACCTCCGCAACGCCGCGCTGCTGCGCGACGCCGGGCAGATCGACCTGACCGAGCACGATGCCTGCGGCGTCGGCCTCGTCGCCGCGCTGGACGGCGTGGCGCGGCGCGATGTGGTTCAGGCCGGCATCGACGCGCTGAAGGCCGTGTGGCACCGCGGCGCCGTGGATGCCGATGGCAAGACAGGCGATGGCGCCGGCATCCATGTGGAAATCCCGCAGGACTTCTTTGCCGAGGTGGTGGAGCGGGGCGGTGACAAGCTGCGCCCGGGCCGCATCGGCGTGGGCATGGTCTTCATGCCCAAGACCGACCTGGGCGCGCAGGAGCGCTGCCGCTCCATCGTCGAGACCGAGATCCTGAACGCCGGCTACGGCATCTATGGCTGGCGCCAGGTGCCGATCGACGTCACATGCATCGGCGAGAAGGCCAATGCCACCCGCCCCGAGATCGAGCAGATCCTGATCTACGACCCGGAGCAGCGCGAGGAGGACATCTTCGAGCGCGACCTCTACGTCATCCGGCGCCGGATCGAGAAGCAGTCCATCTCGGCGCAGATCCCGGACCTGTATCTCTGCACGCTGTCCTGCCGGTCGATCATCTACAAGGGCATGTTCCTGGCGGAAAGCCTCACGGTCTTCTACCCGGACCTGCTGGACGACCGCTTCGTCAGCCGCTTCGCCATCTACCACCAGCGCTACTCGACCAACACCTTCCCGACCTGGCGCCTGGCCCAGCCCTTCCGCGTGCTCGCCCATAACGGCGAGATCAACACGGTCCATGGCAACGTCAACTGGATGAAGAGCCACGAGACGCGCCTGTCGCACGCGCTGCTGGATCCCTTCATGGAGGACATCAAGCCGGTGGTGCAGGCCGGCAACTCCGACACCGCCTCGCTGGACAACGTGTTCGAGCTGCTGGTGCGCGCGGGCCGCGACGCGCCGATGGCCAAGGCGATGCTGATCCCGGAGAGCATCGGCAGCAACGCCACCATGCCGAAGGCGCATCAGGAGCTGTTCCTGTACTGCAATGCCGTAATGGAACCCTGGGACGGCCCGGCCGCGATCGCCGCGACCGATGGGCGCTGGGTCGTCGCCGGGCTCGACCGCAACGGGCTGCGCCCGATGCGCTACACCATCACGGCCGATCGCATGCTCGTGGTGGGCAGCGAGACGGGGATGGTGAAATTCCCCGAGGACATGGTCATCTCGCGCGGCCGCCTCGGGCCGGGCCAGTGCATCGGCGTGGACCTGCATGAGGCGCGCTTCTACGACGATGCCGCGCTGAAGGATGCCATGGCCGCCCGCAAGCCCTTCGGCCAGTGGACGGAGCGCACCACGCGGATCGACGAGATCGTGAAGGCCGGCGCGCATGAGCCCGTGACCCTGGAGGGCGAAGCCCTGCGCCGCCGCCAGCTCTCCATGGGATTCACGCTGGAGGACCTGGAGGCGATCCTGCACCCGATGGTGGAGGAAGGCGCCGAGGCCATCGGCAGCATGGGCGACGACACCCCCATCGCCGTTCTCTCCCGCCAGTATCGCGGCCTGCACCACTACTTCCGCCAGGCCTTCGCGCAGGTGACCAACCCGCCGATCGACTCGCTCCGCGAGACGCGGGTGATGACGATCAAGACGCGGCTTGGGAATCTCGGGAACATCCTCGATGAGGACCCGACCCAGTGCGACATGCTGATGCTGGACAGCCCCGTGCTGTCCAACGCCGAGTTCGCGGCGATGCGCGAGTATATGGGGGCGACCGCCGCCGAGGTGGACGCGACCTTTCCGGTGGCCGAGGGCGAGCCTGGCCTGCGCCGCGCGCTGGAGCGCATCCGGCGTGAGGCGGAGGAGGGCGTGCGCTCCGGCTGCGCCCATGTGATCCTTTCCGATGAGGCACAGGGAGCCGATCGCGCCGCCATCCCGATGATCCTGGCCGTCGGCGCGGTCCATACGCATCTCGTGCGCCACAGCCTGCGCACCTTCACCAGCCTGAACATCCGCTCCGCCGAATGCATGGATGTGCACTACTTCGCCGTGCTGATCGGCGCGGGCGGCACCACGGTGAATGCCTATCTCGCACAGGAGAGCATCGCGGACCGGCACCGGCGCGGGCTGTTCCCCGGCATGACGCTGGAGGAATGCGTCGCGAAATACCGCAAGGCGATCGACAAGGGGCTGCTCAAGACGATGTCGAAGATCGGCATCGGCGTGCTCTCCTCCTATCGCGGCGGCATGAATTTCGAGGCGATCGGGCTTTCCCGCGCGCTGGTGGCGGAATTCTTCCCGGGCACGCAGTCCCGCATCTCCGGCATCGGGCTCTCGGGCATCGCGCGCCGCGTGCTGGACATGCACAAGGCCGCCTGGGAATCCGGCACGGTCGTGCTTCCCATCGGCGGGCTCTACAAGCTGCGCCGCAGGGGCGAGACCCATGCCTTCGATGGCAGCCTGATCCACCTGCTGCAAAAGGCGGTGGACACGGACAGCTACGAGACTTTCAAGCGCTACAGCGCCGCCGTGCGCCAGCAGCCCGCGGTCGCGCTGCGCGACCTGCTGGACTTCCGCGGTGCCGCCGCGAAGCCGATCCCGTTGGAGGAGGTCGAGAGCATCACCGAGATCCGCAAGCGCCTCCTGGCGCCCGGCATCTCCCTCGGCGCTCTTTCGCCGGAGGCGCATGAGACGCTCTCCATCGCCATGAACCGCATCGGCGCCCGCAGCGACAGCGGCGAGGGCGGCGAGGACCCGGCGCGTGCCAGGCCGCGCCCGAATGGCGACAACGCGAATTCGGCGATCAAGCAGATCGCGTCGGGGCGCTTCGGCGTGACGGCGGAATATCTAAACAACTGCCGCGAGATCGAGATCAAGGTCGCGCAGGGCGCCAAGCCGGGTGAGGGCGGGCAGCTCCCCGGCTTCAAGGTCACTGGCCTGATCGCGAAGCTGCGGCACTCGACACCGGGCGTGACGCTGATCTCGCCCCCGCCGCATCACGACATCTACTCGATCGAGGATCTGGCGCAGCTCATCTATGACCTGAAGCAGATCAACCCGGATGCGACGGTCTGCGTGAAGCTCGTCTCGCGCTCCGGCATCGGCACGATCGCGGCGGGCGTCGCGAAGGCGAA
>DATCMG010000141.1:0-2235 GCA_036563555.1 Roseomonas sp.
TGTCCGAAGCGGGGCCGGAAGCGGTTGTCATGGCAGGGCGCGGCCAGTCCACGGCGATCCACGCCCTGGCCCATGCGATCAACGCGAGGTTTGGCGCCGCCCACCGCCTTCTGCCCCATCCGCTCGCCCGGCCGGAGTCCATGGCGGCCTCCCTGGCCACGCTGGCCGCCGATATGGAGGCGGGGGCGGTGACGCATCTGCTGATCCTCGGCGCCAACCCCGCCTATGACGCCCCGGCAGCCCTCGGCTTCGGGGCCGCTCTCCGCCGGCTACCCTTGACCCTGCATCTTGGCTTCCGGCAGGATGAGACGGCCCGGCTCTGCGCATGGCATCTGCCCCATCTGCATGCGCTGGAAACCTGGGGTGACTCCCGTGCTTTCGACGGCACCCCTGCCATCCGCCAGCCCGCCACCATGCCCCTGGCGGAGGAAGCGCGCGGGGAGGTGGAACTTCTCTCGGCCCTGCTCGGCGCACCCATCACCGCCCGAGCGGCAGTGGAGGCGACCTGGCGCGCGGCCTGGGGCGATGATGGCTTCGAGGCGCGCTGGGCCGCCGCGCTGGAGGAGGGCGTGGCCGGTGGTCCCCCCGCCGCGCTGGATCTTCCGATCCGGGATGGCTGGGACCAGCCCTCGCCAACCCCGCCATCTGTCCTGACGGCGATCTTCGCGCCCGATCCCGGCACGCGCGGAGGCGAGGAGGCTCATAATGCCTGGCTGCAGGAGATGCCGCGCCCGCTGACGAAGATCACCTGGGGCAACGCCGCGCTCATGGCCCCGCTGACGGCGGCCGAGCATGGCCTGTCCCCTGGCGACGAGGTGGAGCTGGAACTCGGCGGACGCCGCGTCCTCGCCCCATGCTGGCCGTTGCCGGGCCATGCGCCGGGCTGCGTCACCCTGCCCCTGGGCGGCGGCCGCCGCGCCGGCGGACCCGTGGGGGAGGGGAGGGGCTTCGACGCCTACACGCTGCGTCCGGCGGATAGCGCCTGGGTGGCGCCCGGCCTCTCGCTACGCCCAACCGGCCGCAAGGCGGTGCTCGTCACCACCGATTCCCATCACCGCCTCGACTCCGGTGAGGCCATTCGCAGCGTCCTCCCGGGCGGCGCCCTGCCCAGGCCGGAGCGCGACGCCTCCCTGTACCGGGACTGGCCCTATCCCGGCCATGCCTGGGGCATGGCCATCGATATCGACGCCTGCATCGGCTGCAATGCCTGCGCCCTTGCCTGCCAGGCGGAGAACAACGTCCCCGTCGTCGGGCCGCTCGCCGTGTCTCAGGGCCGCGAGATGCACTGGCTGCGGGTGGATCGGTATCATCACGGCGCGGAGGAGAATCCGGCCGCCAGCTTCCAGCCCGTCCCCTGCATGCATTGCGAACAGGCGCCCTGCGAGCCGGTCTGCCCGGTGAATGCGACGCTGCACGATCATGAGGGGCTGAACCTGATGGTGTATCCGCGCTGCATCGGCACGCGCACCTGCTCCAACAACTGTCCCTACAAGGTCAGGCGCTTCAACTGGGCGGATCATCGCCGATCGCTCGATACCCCGGCGCGCAATCCGGATGTCTCGCTGCGCCCGCGCGGCGTGATGGAGAAATGCACCTACTGCGTCCATCGCATCACCGCCGCCCGTGGCGCCGCCTCCGCCGAGGGCCGCGCGGTGCGGGATGGCGATGTCGAGACCGCCTGCCAGCGCGCCTGCCCGACGCGCGCCATCACCTTCGGTGACATCAACGACCCGGCCAGCGCCGTTTCGCGTGCGCGCCAGGACGGGCGCCACTACGCCATGCTCGGGCAACTCGGCACGCGGCCGCGCACCACCTATCTCGCCCGCGTCGCGCGGGAGTCGGAATCATGAGCGACATCACCGCCCCTGTCGCCGAGGCAGCGCTGCGGCCGGGTGCCTGGGGCTTCCGGCTCTCGGTGCTGATCTGCGCCGCCGGAATCCTGGTGCTCGCGGTCTCGGTGGCCGCGGTGCTGGTGTCGGGCGTCGGCATCTGGGGGAATAACATCCCCCATGTCTGGGGCTTCGACCTGATCGCCTATGCCTGGTGGATCGGCATCGCCAACGCCGCCAGCCTCTTCGCGGCGATCCTCGTGCTGCGGCGGCACGGATTGCGCACCGCCGTGAACCGCTTCGCCGAGGCCGCGGCCCTCGCCGCCATCCTCGCTGCGGCCCTCTACCCCGTCCTGCATCTCGGCCGGCCGTGGCTGTTCTACTGGACTCTCTCCTATCCGAACCG
>DATCMG010000149.1:0-7379 GCA_036563555.1 Roseomonas sp.
TGGACACCATCGAGAGCGAGGCAGACCGCGCCCTCCAGGCCGGCATGGACGAACTCTTCAACGGCAATGTCGATGGTGCCTCTCCCGGCCACAAGCTCATGGTGCAAATGGTCTATGACGGGATCGAGGCGGTGGCCGACCGCTGCGAGGACGTCACGGACCTGATCCAGGCCGTCATGATCGAGCAGGTCTGAGGCAGAAGGCGCGCCATGTCCGCCATGACCATCGGGATGCCGCTCCTCGTGAGCCTCATCCTCGTCGCCCTCGCCTTCGACTTTCTCAACGGGCTGCACGACGCCGCCAACGCGATCGCGACCGTCGTCTCCACCCGCGTGCTGCCGCCGCGCACGGCCGTGATCTGGGCCGCCTTCTTCAACTTCATTGCCTTCCTCTTCTTCGGCCTGCATGTCGCGAACACGATCGGCAAGGGAATCGTCGCGGCGGATGCGGTCGATCCGCTCGTCGTGGGCGGCGCACTGCTCGGGGCCATCGTCTGGAACGTGGTGACCTGGATCTGGGGCATCCCATCCAGCAGCAGCCACGCCCTTGTCGGCGGGCTGATCGGCGCGGCCGTGGCGAAGGCGGGGGTTTCGGCGGTGCTGTGGGGCGGCGTCGGCACCATCGCGGCCTTCATCGTGATCTCCCCGCTCGTCGGCTTCCTCCTCGCCCTCCTGCTGGTGCTGATCACGAGCTGGGCCTCGCGGCGCTCGACACCCTTCGCGGTGGACCGGCGATTCCGCGTGCTGCAGCTCCTATCCTCCTCGCTGTTCAGCCTCGGCCATGGCGGCAACGACGCGCAGAAGACGATGGGCATCATCGCCATCCTCCTCTACTCCCAGGGCATGCTGGGGGCCGAGTTCCATGTGCCCTTCTGGGTGGTCATCACCTGTCACGCCGCCATGGGACTCGGCACGTTGATGGGCGGCTGGCGGATCGTGCGCACCATGGGCTCGCGGATCACCGATCTCCGCCCCATGCAGGGCTTCTGCGCCGAGACGGGCGGCGCCATGTCGCTCTTCGGCGCCACCTGGCTCGGCATCCCCGTCTCGACCACCCACACCGTCACGGGCGCCATCGTGGGCGTCGGCGCCTCGCGGCGGGCCTCGGCGGTCCGTTGGGGCGTCGCGCGCCGCATCGTCTGGGCCTGGGTGGTCACCCTGCCCGCCGCCGCGGCCGTCGGCGCCCTCGGCTACTGGCTGGCAGCCCTGCTCCTCGGCTGAACCGCCGCCGCCCAGGCCGTCATTGTCCCGGTCGGCACCGGGTCGCGGCCGGAATGCGCTGCGCCGGGTGGAATGGATGCGGCAGGCTTTGGCCTGAGCACCGGCGAATCCGGTCAGTCCTGCCATTCCGGGGGCGGCTGGCGCGGAGGCAGGTTTTCCAGGCGGCGCTTCAGCCGCGTGATCTGCCGTTGAAGGTCGCCATTCTCACGCTGGCATTGGCGCAGCCGGGACTGCGCCGCGTCCAGAACCTCTGCCGGGGGCGGCGCGGCCCCGCGCGGATGGGATGGGCCGCGCATGGCCTCCTGCCTCGGAACGAGCAGATCCTGCCACGAGAGCCCGAGACGCTTCATCAACCGATGGGCCGCCAGGGCTGCCGATGCCCTCTCCCCCGGAAATTCCGAGCCGAGCAATCCCAGCACCCGGGCCAGCTTCGCCGCATCGCATGACCGCATCCCGCCTTCCCCGGCCCGTACAGAGGTAGCTCAAGCCATTGGCGCGTGAGCGGTTGCCCGAAACCAACCACAACTCCTGGCGACAGCCGGGCCAGACCCACGCGCCGCGCCAGCGGGGGTCAGCCGCGCCGCAACGCCGCCAACGGCAACCTGTTCGATTCCTTGAGCCGTTCCAGCACGATGGAGGAACGCACGCGCGCCACGCTTTCATGCGGCAGCAGCACGTCGTTCACCAGCGCCGAGAGATCCTTCAGGTCCGGCACCACCGCCTTGAGGAGGTAGTCGGCATCGCCGGTCATGGCATAGGCCTCCTGCACCTCCTCCAGTCGCGAGACCAGCTCGCGGAAGCGCTGGGCGTTGTCGCGGCTATGCGTCGCCAGCGTCACCTGCACGAAAACGAGCAGCCGCAGCCCCAGGGCCTCCGCCGCCAGCTCCGCGTGATAGCCGCGGATCACCCCCACCGCCTCAAGCGCCAACCGCCGGCGCGAGCATTGCGAGGGCGAGAGCCCCACCCGCTCCCCGGCCTGCTGGTTGGTCAACCGCCCATCCGCCTGCAGCGCCGCGAGGAGCCGAAGGTCAATCGCGTCCAGGGTAACAGTTTCATGCATGCATGAAACATAAGGCGCACGAAGCGTGCGTCCAATGGCGGATGGCGCATCTCTTCGCACGCCTCTCGCACACCGCGCGGATTACGCTGGGTCCAAGCAAGAGGAGACTTCCATGGGCCCCTTCCCGCATGACGCCCCCCGCGCAACCATCACCGAGCACAACCCCGCCGGCACGGACGGCTTCGGCTTCGTCGAATATGCGAGCCCAGAGCCCGAGAAGCTCCACGCCCTGTTCCGCCAGATGGGCTTCACCCCCGTGGCAAAGCACCGCAGCAAGAAGAGCACCCTCTACCGCCAGGGCGACATCAACTACCTCCTCACCGAGGAGCCCGGCTCCCATGCCGTGACCTTCGCCGGCGCCCATGGCCCCTGCGTGCCCTCCATGGCCTTCCGTGTCGTCGATGCCCAGCACGCCTATGACCGCGCGGTGCGGCTCGGTGCCGAACCGGCGACCGAGGGCAAGACCCTCGGCATCCCCGCGATCAAGGGCATCGGCGGCAGCCTGCTCTACTTCATCGACCAGTATGGCGAAGGCCGCTCGGCCTATGATGCCGAGTTCGAATGGCTCGGCGCGCGCGACCCCCGGCCGGTGGGCGCGGGCCTCTACTACATCGACCACCTCACCCATAACGTGTTCCGCGGCCGGATGGACGTCTGGTACGAATTCTACAGCAAGATCTTTAACTTCCGGCAGATCCGCTACTTCGACATCAAGGGCGAGTACACCGGCCTCTTCTCCCGTGCCCTCACCAGCCCCGATGGCCGCATCCGCATCCCGCTGAACGAGTCCGCGGATGATGAGAGCCAGATCGAGGAATACCTGCGGGCGTATAAGGGCGAGGGCATCCAGCACATCGCCTGCGGCTGCGACGACATCTACGGCACGATCGAGGGCCTGCGCGAAGCCGGCCTGAACTTCATGCCCGCGCCCCCCGAGACCTATTACGAGAAGGTCGATGCCCGCCTGCCCGGCCATGGCGAGAACCTGGCCCGGCTGAAGAAGAACGGCATCCTCGTGGATGGCGAGGGCGTGGTGGAGGACCGCAAGGCCCGCCTGCTGCTGCAGATCTTCTCCGCCAACGTCATCGGCCCGGTGTTCTTCGAGTTCATCGAGCGCAAGGGCGACGACGGCTTCGGCGAGGGCAACTTCCGCGCCCTGTTCGAGAGCATCGAGGAAGACCAGATCCGCCGGGGCGTGCTGTCGGCGGCGCACGCGGCGGAATAGAGCCTGTGGCCCCAGGAGGCACCGCCTCCTGGGGCCACAGGCACGGCCGTTACTCGATGACGATGTTGGCGCGCTGCGCCACCTGCTTCCACTTCGCCTGTTCGTTCCGCAGAAAAGCCGCGAACTCCTTCGGCCCTTCCGCCAGCGGCGTCGTGCCCTGTTCCTCGAAGCGCGACCTCACGGTGGGGTCGCGCATCGCCTCGCCGAAGGCTTCATACAGGGTTTCCACAACCGGGGCGGGCGTGCCGGCCGGGGCCACGATGCCGCCGGAGCCGAGGGTGGTGAAGCCCGGAAGTCCCGCCGCCTCGGCTAGGGTCGGAATCTCCGGCAGTTGCGGCCGCCGCGCGGCGGAGGTGACGGCCAGGGCGCGAATCTGCCCGTCCCGCACCAGCGGCAAGGCGGAGGCCGCGCTTTCCATGACGAAGCCAAGAGACCCCGCCATCAGGTCGGTCAGGACCGGGCCCGCGCCGCGATAGGGAATGTGCTGCGCCTGGGCGCCGATGCCCTGCAGGAACAGCTCGCTCCCCATATGCTGGGTGGAGCCGGGGCCGCTGGAGCCGTAATTCATGCCGCCCGCCTTCAGCCGCCGCACCAGCTCCGCCACGTCGCGCGGCCCATCCTTCGGCACGACCAGCACCAACGGCCCTTCGAAGATGCGGAGGATCGGCACGAAGTCGCGCTCCGCGTCATAAGGCATGTTCTTCATGATGGCCGGGTTGATGGCCAGGCTCGCCAGGCTGCCGAAGCCGAGCGTGTAGCCATCGGGCGCGGAGCGGGCGACGGCCTGCATCCCGATCGTGCCGCCGGCGCCCGCGCGGTTCTCCGTCACCACGCGATTCGCGCGGAACCGTCCCTCGGATACCTTGTCCGCCAGCAGGCGGCAGAAGATGTCGTTCGCCTGGCCCGGCGGGAAGGGCACGATGATGCGCACCGGCCGCGTGGGAAAGGATTGCGCCTGCGCGCGTGACGCCACCATCGGCGTGGCCACAGCCAGCAGCAGCCTCGCCGCCGCGCGGCGGGACAGGATGGTCATTCTTGCTTCCTCCTCATTGCTTCTCTCGATGCGGCGCCGAGGCCGCACCGCCTCACTCGGCGGCCATGGCCGCCCGGCTTTCCGCATGCAGCGTGCCATCGGCCAGCAGCGCCGCGATCTCGGCCTCTTCCAGCCCCGCCTCCCGCGCGATCTCGACCCCGTGCTCGCCAGGGCGCGGTGGCTGGCGGCGCAACGTGGTGCGGCCACCGCCCATCAGCACGGGCAGGCCCGGAATGCCGGCCACCGCCATGGCGGGCGTGCCACCCGGGGCACCGGAAGCGCTCGCCATCTCCACCGCCATCAACCCGCCGGAGGCGAGGAGATGCGGGTCCTCGAACAGCTCGGCGGGCTTTGCGATCGGGGCGAAGGGCAAGCCCAGCGCCTCGCAGCGCGCCATCAGTTCCGATTGCGGGATGGCGCGGAACACCTCCGCCACCCGCGCCCCGATGCGCGGCCGCGCCGCGGCGAGCTGCGTCATGGAGGCGAGCGACGGATCGGACAGCAGATCTTCCAGCCCGAACTCCTTGCAGAAGCCCTGCCACTGCGTGGTGGTAACCACGCCCACGAAGACCTGCCGGCCCGGATCGGCGCTGTCGAACACGTCATAGAGCGGCCAGGGCTTCGGCATGGTCTTGTCACCGAAGGGCACCGGGTCGCGGCCGGTGATGGCCGCACTGGCCATGTGCTGCGCGACCAGCAGCATGTTCGTCTCGAACAGCCCGGATTGGATGAGCCCGCCGCGCCCCGTCGCCTCGCGCTCACGCAGCGCCGCCAGCACGGCAACCGCGCCGAAGACGCCGCCCATGATGTCGTTGATCGAGGTGCCGGCGCGCAGCGGCTGGCCGGGCGGGCCGGTCATATAGGCCAGGCCGCCCATCATCTGCACAACCTCGTCCAGTGCCGCGCGGTTCTCATAGGGTCCGGGCAGGAAGCCCTTGCAGGAGAGATAGACAAGGCGCGGATTCCCCCCCGACAACGCCTCGTAACCCAGGCCGAGCTTGTCCATCGCGCCGGGCCGGAAGTTCTCCAGCACCACATCCGCGCCCGCCGCCAGCTTCCTCACCAGGGCGAGGCCCGCGGGCTTCTTCAGGTCGAGGCAGAGGGAGCGCTTGTTGCGGTTGAAGGTCGGGAAGAAGCCGATGGCGGGGCCGGTCAGGCGCCGCGTGTTGTCGCCGCCCGGCGCGGGCTCGATCTTGATCACATCGGCGCCGAGATCGGCCAGCACCATGCCGCAGCTCGGCCCCATGACCATGTGGCTGAACTCGATCACCCGCAGCCCCGCCAGCGGCAGCGGGCGCGGCGCGGCGGCACTGGCCGCAACGGGCTTGCTGGCGGCAGGGCGGAAGGTCCGGGGCAGGCCGGCCGCCGCCACGCGGCCATGCAGGGGTTCGTCCGGCAGCCCCTCCCGCAACGCCTCCCGCGCCGCGATCAGCGCGGGCAGGTCGATGCCGGTGTCGAAACCCTCCGCTTCCAGCAAATGCACGAGATCCTCGGTGCAGGCATTGCCGACCGAGCCGGGGGCATAGGGGCAACCGCCCAACCCGCCCAGCGCCGCGTCGAACCCACGCACCCCCTCCTCCAGCGCCGCGAGGGCATTGGCGAGCGCCGTGCCCAGCGTGTCGTGCAGGTGCAGGTTGCCGAAGCGCTCCGCCCCCAGCTCGGCCCGCACCGCGCGCACGAGCCGCCGGACATGGGATGGCGTGGCATAGCCAAGCGTATCCGCCAGCGCGACAACATCGGCGCCCGCCCCGGCCAGGCTGACCGCGAGCGCCACCACCTCATCCTCCGGCACCTGCCCCTGCAAGGAGCAGCCGAAGGCGGTGGAAATGCCCGCCTCGATGCGCGGCGCCCTGGCACCGAGCGTGCGCGCCCATTCCACCACCCGCGCCACCTCGGCCACCTGATCGGCACGGGCGCGGCGGACATTGGCAAGGCTATGCGCCTCGGAGGCCGAGACGGGGATGATGATGGACTGCGCCCCGGCTGCGGCCGCGTTCTGCGCGCCCCTGAGATTGGGGGCCAGCGCCACCACCCGCAGCGCCGGATGGGCGGCACGGACGGCGCGCACCACCTCCACGGCATCGGCCATCTGGGGCAGGGCGGCGGGCGGCACGAAGCTCGCCACCTCCATCTCCCGCACCCCGGCAGCCACCATGGCGGCGATCCAGCGCAGCTTGCCCGCCGTCGGCATGATGGCCTTGGCCATCTGGAGCCCATCGCGCGGCCCCACCTCTCGCACCGTGACCATGACCGATCCTGTCGCGTTTCCCCGGCGACATTCTGTGTTCGCCGGATCGCAGGGAGAATCGCTATTTGGCGCGGGTGGCGTTCGCGGATGGCGGACGCTCAATTTCTGCCCCCCACGGCTCCTCCGTCCGCAGAAGATGCGCCGCGAGCAACCGCGCGGGTGCCGGCAGCAGCTCGGCCGGGCGCGTGACGAGCCGGAGCCGGCGCAGCGCCCAGGGTTCCGCGAGGGGCACGCAGCGCAGCCGCAGCGCCACCTCATAGGGAAGCGCAACCCCCTCCGGCATCACCGAAATCCCATGCCCCGCGGCGACCAGGCGCCGCCCGGCATCCGTTCCCGCCACCCGGAAGCGATAGGGCATTGGCCGCCCCCGCCGCTGTGCCTGTTCTTCCAGCAGCAACGCCAAGGCACCGCTCTCCACCACGCCGACCACGGGATGATCGAGCACCACGTCGAAGCGGATCGAGGCCGAAGCGGCGAGCGGATGCTTCTCCGCCATTACCACCAGCAGCCGGTCCTGCCGCCAGCCACGCCCCTCCAATCCCTCGGGCAGGGTTCCACCTGTTGTGACGATGCCCAGATCCGCCCGCCCCTCC
>DATCMG010000153.1:0-1988 GCA_036563555.1 Roseomonas sp.
ATCTGCGCCGGCGGCTGGATGCAAGCGGCTTTGGGGGCACGGCACCAGGCCAGTTGCCGATCGTGTATCTCTCCCTGACTTCGGATGACCTGTGGCGGCTCACCAGCGTGCTCGATCACGCCTTCGCTTCCGAGCCGGAAATCGGCGTCAGTCGCGAGGATTGGATCGCGGGCGTACAGGACGCTCTCACGCCGGATCCTGATTCCGGTACGGCCGCCGCCGAAGGTGAAGCGGAGCGCCCGCGGTCCCTGCGTGTCGTGTCCGCGGAAGCGGATGATGCGGGCGCGGCCTATCGGCCGCCTCCGGTGATGGAGGCGCCGTTCAGCCGCCGTGCCGCTCGGGTTGCCGTGTCAGCGGAATTGCCGGAACTGGGTTCCAGGGTGCGGGAGAAGGCCGCCGCTTTCGGACCCGCTCCGGCCAGCAGCGTGTCCCGTCCGGTCACGGTTTCTCGCCGCGCTTCGCTGCAGAGAAGACTGTTCGCATGTGTTCTCCTGCTTCTGGGTGGCTTCGGCCTGGCCTACAGCCTGGACCTGGGCAAGTTCGCCTCGCTGCCCTTCCTCGCATCCGCGACGGTGGAGAATACGCGGGGCGAGACAGCATCGAATCCGGTGAACCTTCCGGGGCAGGCCGCGCCGAATACATCAGTACCCGGCAATGCCGCTGACCTCGGGGCGCTCCGGCGTCGCGCGGAGGCGGCGGAGGAACAGATGCGGCGGGCTCAGGAGCGGGCAGCCGCTTCGGAAGCGAGAGTGGCAGCGGTGGCGGCCGCCCTTGCCGCCGAGCGAAGCCGGGCAGCCCCGTCCCAGCCGGCGCCGCCGCTGGCGCAGCCTGCACCGGCCGCGAGGCCCGAACCGGCACCCAGCGGCCGCAGGGGAGTTCTGGCACAAGCCGCAAATCTGCGTGATGGCCCCCAGAACGGGTCGAATGTTCTCCGGACGCTGCCGCGAGGGACCGCGTTGCGTGTGTTCGCGCGAGCACCGGGGGGATGGATTCAGGTTGGCACGGAGGCACCTTGGGGCTGGGTCCATGGCAGCCTTTTTGACGAGCAGGATTGACCTGAAGCCCCGGGGATTTGCCCCCTGACACTCGGGCCTTTCCCCCGCTGCTCCGTCATCCCCGGAGAGGATCGCGCTCGTTCCCGGCGGCAGCCCTGGGCCGCTTACCGGGCCGCGTCCATGGCGCGCCGGGCGCGGGCCTCGATGACATCCCAGTTGCCTGCCGCCACCTCGGCCGCCGGTGCGAGCCAGGAGCCGCCCACGGCCACCACATTGGGAAGGGCGAGGTAGTCGGGCGCCTCCTTCTCACCGATGCCGCCGGTCGGACAGAAGCGCGCGTCGGGGAAGGGCGCCCCGAGCGACTTCAGTGCGCCGATCCCGCCAAGCTGGGCCGCGGGAAACAGCTTCACCGTGGAGAAGCCTCGCGCCATGGCGGCCATCAGCTCCGACGCCGTTGCGATGCCGGGCACGAATGGAAGGCCGATCTCGGCGGCGGCATCCAGCAGTTCCGGCGTCGCGCCCGGGGAAAAGGCGAAGGTGGCGCCGATGCGGCGGGCAAGGTCGAGGTCGCGCCGCGTCAGCACCGTGCCCAGCCCGACCACCGCGCCCGGAACCCCGGCGATGATCGCTTCCGCCGCCTTCGCGCCGGCCTCGGTACGCAAGGTGATTTCCAGGGTGTGGACGCCGCCGGCCACCAGGGCGCGGGCGAGGGGGACCGCCATCGCGGCATCGTGGATGGTCAGCACCGGAACGATCCGCGCCGCGTGCAGCAGCCCGGCGGTGGGGTTTGGCGTGGTCATGCGGTCTCCGGGGATGGTGGTGTGTCGAAAAGGCCGTCCGGCATGGCGTCGCGCGGGATAATCGCGCCGGGATGGCGGATTACGGCTCCGGCCAGGCGGTGCCCGGCGCGCGCCGCGGCCTCGGGCAGCAGGCCCTTCAGGCGGGCGGCGAGATAGGCCGCGGCGAAGCTGTCCCCGGCGGCGGTGGTGTCCA
>DATCMG010000079.1:0-6225 GCA_036563555.1 Roseomonas sp.
CCTCGGCCGTGACGGGCGTGCCGTCGCTGAATTCCAGGCTCTCGCGCAGGCGGAAGGTCCAGGTCATGCGGTCGTCGCTGGCCTGCCAGCCTTCCAGCATCTGCGGCCGGACCTCGCCCTTGCTGTCCATGGCGACAAGCGTGTCATAGACCATGTAGGCGAAGTTGCGCGTCACGAAGGACGGGCTGGAGATCGGGTCCAGGTTCTGCAGCCCGACATTCAGCACCAGCCGCAAGGGGCGGTCCTGCTGCGCCATTGCGGGCATCGCCGCCAAGGTCAGCGCCGCGGCACCGACTGCCCATGCCGCAATCCGTCGTCCCATACGCATGTCCTGCCTCCGTCCTGCGTTGCTGTCCGCTTCTGTCTCGCTCAGCCGGCCTCGTGCGCCGCGATCCAGGCTTCCGCCACCTCCGTGCCGGTGGCGAACCACACGCCCGGGAAGGTTTGCATCCAGGCGATCATCTCGCGCAGCAGGGCGACGCGGCTTGGGCGCCCGCTGATCTGCGGGTGCATCACGAGGTTGTAGAGGCCGCCCCAGCGGTAAATCTCGCGGAACTCGTCCTGGAAGATTTCGCGCAGATGACTGTTCGGGAAGATCGGGCGCGGGCGTGACACCGAGAAGAGCGCATGCGGCGCGTCGTCCAGGCTCCAGTGCCAGGGCAGCTCGATCGGGCCCTTGCCGCCGTCCGGCAGGCTGTGGCGATACGGGTTGATGTCGTCCATCAGGCTGCTGTCATAGAGGAAGCCGTGCTTCGCCAGCAGCCGGATCATGTTCTCGCTCGTCTCGCCGGCCGGCGAACGATAGCCCTTGGGCACCACGCCGACGCTGCGTTTCAGCGCCTCCAACCCCTTCTCCATCTCCTCCACCTCCTTCTCCGGGAAGGCGGGGTCGATCCAGTTGTGGGAATAGGAGTGATGGGCGATCTCATGGCCGCCCTTCAGGATCATCTCCGTGCGGCCCTGATGCGTTTCGGCCGTCCAGCCCGGCACGAAGAAGGTGGCCTTGGTGCCTGCATCCCGCAGGGTCTCCAGGATCTTCGGCACTGCCACCTTGGCGCCATAGGTGCCCTGGCTGAGCACGCCCGGGCGCTTCGCATTCTCCGGATCGCGCGAGAGCCAGAGCGTCTCCGCATCGAAATCGAAGGTGAGCATCACCGCGATGCGGGCACCGTTCGGCCAATTGACGCGCATGTCGATCATTCATCTGCCTCCCCGGGTGGCGCATGGCGTGCCGCCAGCCAGCCCCCATCCACCGCGATCACCTGCCCCGTCACGAAGGATGCATCGTCCGAGGCGAGGAAGGCGATCACCGATGCCACCTCCTCCGGCTGCGCGGCGCGGCGCAGCGGTGCAGCCTCCAGCACGGCGCGGCGGTAATAGGCGTCCCGCAGCCGCGCCTCGGTCATCGGCGTGGCGATGACGCCGGGCGCCACGGCATTCACCAGGATGCCGTCCGGCCCCAGCTCGGCCGCGAGTTGCCGCGTGAGCTGCGCGACGCCCGCCTTCGCCACCGCATAGGCCGTGGTGCCCGGCCAGCCCGCGAGGCCGAAGATGGAGCTGACACTCACGATCCGCCCGCCCGGCCTGGGCAGATGCGGCAGGGCGGCGCGCGTCACACGCAGCATGGCGGTCAGGTTCGTGCCGATGATGCGGTCCAGCAGGACATCGTCGCTTTCGGCCAGCGGGCGTGACCCGCCGATCCCGGCATTGTTCACCAGGATGTCCAGGCGGCCGAAGCTCTCCAGTGCCGCCCGTGCCATCTGTTCCCCGGCGCCGGGCTCCGTGATGTCGAGCCGCAGCGCGGTGCCGCCGATCCCGGCCGCTGTCTCCGCCACCTCCGGCTCCCGGTCCGCCAGCAGGACATGCGCGCCCTCCTCGGCCAGGCGCCGGGCCGTCGCTGCGCCGATCCCGCGCGCCGCGCCGGTCACGATGGCGGCGCGGCCGCGCAGGCGAGGCGCGTCAGGCAAGCCGCCCCCCATCCACCGGCAGCGCCACGCCGGTGATGAAGCCGGCAGCGTCCGAGAGGAGGAAGAGCACCGTCTCCGCCACCTCCTCCGCCTTTCCGAAACGGCCAAGCGGATGGCGGGCGCGGAAGGCCGCCTCCCGCGCCCCGCGGGCTGCATCATCACCGGCCGAGGCGAAGGTCGCTTCCAACATGGGCGTCTCGATCGAGCCGGGGCAGACGCAGTTCACGCGGATGCCCTCCGGCGCATGCGCCACGGCCAGGCTGCGCGTCAGCATCACCACCGCGCCCTTGCTCGCGGAATAGGAGGGCAGAGTCGCCGAGCCGGCGAGGCCCGCGGTGGAGGCGAAGGTGACGACGGAGGCGCGCTCCGCCTTCCGCAGCAGGGGAAGGCAGGCGCGCATCGCCAGCCAAGTCCCCTTCACGTTCACGGCGAAGAGCCGGTCCCATTCGCCTTCCAAAACCTCGTCCACCGGCTTGGCCGGGCCGAGCAGGCCTGCGGCGGTCACAAGCATGTGCAGCCGCCCTTCCGGCACGGCTGCCGCCGCGCGGGCCAGATCCTCCGCGGAGGTGACATCGCCGGGGATTACGATCGCGCCGGGGCACTGGGCCGCCGTCTCCGCCAGGCCCGCCGAATCACGATCGAAGAGGATGAGCACCGCGCCGTCTTCCGCCAGGCGGATCGCCGTCGCCCGCCCAAGGCCCGATGCAGCGCCTGTGACCAGTGCGGTTCGCCCTGCGAAGCGGTTTGCGTTGCTGCCCTGGTTCACCTCACACCCCTGCTCGCAGCGCGATCCCCACGGGACGAAACGCTAAGCTTCAGCGGCCGGGGGTGTCAAAAGAGGACACCGGCGCGACGGTCGGGCCGCAGCATGAGCCGCTCGCCGCTGGGGTTCGCTGCGAGCGGGCTGCCGATACTCGCGGCAGGTGGATACCGTGTCGAGGCACCGACACTTTCAGGTCAGGGGCGGGGCGATGTACTGGCGGAAGGCCGGACGCTCGCTCAGGCGGCCATGCCACTCACGAAGCCGCGTCAGCTCAGGACGGTCCTCCACCTCCACGCCGAACCAACGGCGCGCATAAGCGCCGAGGACAATATCCGCGAGGGTCAGGTTCTCGCCTTCCACGAAGCGATGCCCATGCGCGAGATGCGCATCCACCACGCCCCATGCCGCGCCCGTTGCTTTCGCCGAGGTCCTGATCGCCGCCATGTCGCGATTCTCGGGCCGGGTGCGTACCATGCCCCAGAACAGGTTCCGCTCGGCGGGCTGCAGGGTCGCGAGTGTCCAGTCCAGCCATCGCTCGACCCGCGCGCGGGAAGCCGCCCCCTCGGGGTAGAGGAGCCTGGCCTCGGAGGCCGGATGGGATTCGATCTGCTTTAGGGCGAGATAGCGGATGATCGCGTTCGACTCCCAGAGCACGAAGTCGCCATCGACGAGCGTCGGAACCCGGCCGTTCGGGTTCATCGCCCGATACTCGGGGGTGTCCACATGCCCGAACTGCAGGCCGGCATCGATGCGCTCGAAGCCGAGGCCAAGCTCGCCGCAGCACCACAGCACCTTCTGCACATTGACCGAATTCGCACGCCCCCAGATGCGCAGCTGTTCCAAGCTTTTCACTCCCTGCACTTGATGACGCCTGCCGGTGCCGGCGCCGAGGCGTTCTCCGCTGCCTGCTCGGGTACCCCGGAAGGGCGGCCGCTCCATTATTGGCCCGACTTACCAGGCGGGTGGAATATGCAAGCGGGTTTGGCCGCGCCAGGACCGGCAGCACGAGCCCGCCCTCGTGGTGCAGCCCCTGAAAATTCAGGGTGGCACCGCCTCGGCCGCCACGCCCCCTGCGTTGTTCGGGGTATTCCAGGCCGCGGGTGACATCCCGCGGTCCCTCTCCGGCTGACGAGGAGATTCAAGAATGGCCCGATCGGGCGCACCGATCAGGGTGAACCGGGCTCCCGTCCTCACGCTCTGGGCGGCCGTGGTCGCGGAACGGCTGGGACATCCGTCCGACACCGCGCTGAGCCTCGCCAGCCATGTCGCGGGAACGGCGGCGCGCGCCAAGGCCCGGCGCCTCGGGATCGCGGAGGAGCGCGACCAGGATAAGGACAGGGCTCCGCCCAGGCCTCGCGAGACAGTGCGTCTACTTGGCCGGGATGTGCCTCTGACGCGGGACGCGGATGGTGTGGTCCTTGCAGATGCGGGCGATGGCAAGCCCGCGCCCGCGGAACCGGTGCGGGCATACATCTCCAAGGCGTTCGGGACGCGTCTGGACGAAGCGCGGAGCGTCATGGAGGAAGTGGCAGCATCCCTGCCTCCGGAGGAGCTGAACCGGATCGGCTTCCGGCTCTACGAGCATTTCAGGCCCGAAGTGCCGGCCGATGTCCGGGGCTGGGGTGCGAAAGGGATGCTGGACCTCGGCAAGGTTCGGGATGCGGGGAGGATCGGGCCAGGCGCTTAGCCCTTCGTGGCGGCACCGGCGCATTGGCGCGCTGCCCTGGAGCGGCCCTGCCTCCGGGCCGGCAGGCCACCCACCCCCACGCTCGTCATTTGGCCCTACCGCCCCGCCCGGATAGAACCCCCGCCTTCACCAGGGAACGATAGTCATGATCGAGGATCGCAAGCCCGGCACGGGCGACGAGGCCGTGGCCGGCCAGGAGGTCACGGTGCACTACACCGGCTGGCTCTTCGACCCCGGCAAGCCCGAGAACAAGGGCCGCAAGTTCGACAGCTCCCGCGATCGCGGCGAGCCCTTCTCCTTCCCGCTCGGCGCCGGCCATGTGATCCGCGGCTGGGACGAGGGCGTGAAGGGCATGAAGGTTGGGGGCCAGCGCACCCTGACCATCCCGCCGGAAATGGGCTACGGCGCCCGCGGTGCCGGCGGCGTCATCCCGCCGAACGCGACGCTGGTCTTTGACGTGGAGTTGCTCGGCGTCGGCTGAGGCCGCCGCTAGCCCTCTCCGTCGCCGGCGCCGTGGCGCCAATAGGCCACGGCGCGGTACCGGGCGCGGTCCAGGCCACGGAGGCTGTTCTACTGGAACCGGCGCCCCATGGGTCCGGGGGATATGTGGTGCGGGCGGATCGCGGGAAGCCGTGTCTTCTGGGAACGATCCTGTCCGCCTTCCTCCTGGGCGGGGTGGTTGGGCCCCCTGTCCCTCTTCCGCCTGGGCTTCGTCTCCACCGTGCCCCTGGCTCTGGCGCTCATGGCGCTCGCCGGGGCCATGATCCGGGCGGATAGGCGCGGAACCGGTTCGGCTGATCTCCGCACCCCTGCTGCCGGCTCCATTCAGAATCGTTAGGCCCGCAGGGCTCCGGCATTTGTGGTCGTGGCTGCGAATGATTATCCTCCGCATTATCCCCTTCGCCCGGAGCCGTCATGATCCGTCGCAGCCTGTTGCGCCTTGCCGCGCTGCTTCCCGCCCTGCTGCCGCTCGCGCATGCCCAGGCTCAATCGCCAGGTCCTGTCATCCTGCGCGATCTCGCCGGGCGGGAGGTGACCCTGCCCGGCCCCGCGAAGCGCCTCCTGCTCGGGGAGGGCCGGCTGATCTCCGCCGTTGCCCTGCTGGAGCGCGACGATCCCACGAAGGTGGTCGCCGGCTGGATGGGCGAGTTCCGCCGCCTGGACCCGCAGGGTTACGCCCAGCTCGCCGCCCGCTTCCCGGCCGCTGAGCGAATTCCCGTGGTCGGCGCCTCCACCGCCGACAGCTTCTCGATCGAGAGCGCCCTGACCGCCCGCCCCGACCTGGTGGTGCTGGGCCTGGACGGCCATGGCCCCGGCCGGGGCAGCGAGGCCGTGGCACAATTCGCCCGGGCCGGCGTGCCTGTGGTCTTCGTCGATTTCCGCCAGGACCCGCTGAACAACACCCTTCCGAGCATCGCGCTGCTCGGCAAGGCGCTGGGCCGGGACCGTGAGGCCGCCGAATACGTCGGCTTCGCGCGGGAGCATGCCGAGCGCATCCGTGCCCGCCTGGCCGAAGCCAATCCGCCCCGCCCCGCCGTGCTGATGGAGCTGCGCGCGGGCGGCACGCGGGAGTGCTGCGGCTCCCCCGGCAAGGGCAATCTGGGCGGGCTGATCGAGCTGGCGGGCGGTGCCAATATCGGCGCGGACATCATCCCCGGGGCGCTCGGCCCGCTGAATCTCGAATACGTCGTCTCCCGCAATCCGGCCGTCTACATCGCGACCGGCGGCGCGAATGGCGAGGGCACGCAGCCCCGCATCGGGCCAGGCGTCACGCCCGAGGAGGCGCGCGCCGCCCTGGCCCGTGCCGT
>DATCMG010000154.1:0-6382 GCA_036563555.1 Roseomonas sp.
CCCGGTGGCGCATCTGGAGGCCGGGTTGCGCTGCGGCGACCTGGACATGCCGGAGGAAATCAATCGCCGGGCCGTGGATGCCGTCAGCACCTTGCTCTGGGCGCCCGATGAAGGCACGGCCGCCCGGCTGCTGGCCGAGGGGCATGATCCGCGCGCGGTGCGGGCCGTGGGCAATGCGATGATCGACAGCCTGCTGCGCGCGCTTCCGGCCGCCCGCATGCGGCCCTTGCCGGTGGGGCTGGAAGCGGGCGGCTATGGCGTGCTGACGCTGCACCGGCCGGCGAATGTGGATTCGCGCGAGGCGCTGCGCGGGATGCTGCACGCCGTCGCGGGGGCGGCGCGGAGGCTGCCATTGGCGTGGCCGGTGCATCCCCGGACGGCGCAACGTCTTTCGGAATTCGGATGCTCCGTGCCAGAAGGGGTCATGCCGCTGCCGCCGCTTGGATACCTTGATTTCCTCGGGCTGCTGGCCCGGGCCCGCCTGGTCGCGACCGACAGTGGCGGCGTGCAGGAGGAGGCCTGGGCGCTCGACCTGCCCTGCCTGACGCTGCGCCCTTCCACCGAGCGGCCGGTGACGCTGGAGGCTGGCACCAATCGCCTGGTGCCGCCCGCGCTTCTGCCCGAGGCCGTCGCGGCCGTGCTTGAGGGCGACCGGCCCCGTGCGCGGCCGATCCCGCTCTGGGATGGCAAGGCGGGGGCGCGCATGGTGGCGCATCTGGTGGAGCGGCTGGGTGCCGCAGATCGGGGTCTCGCAGCATGAGCAGCGTCGCCGGCCATCGCGGGCGCAAGGTGCCGGCCAAGGTGCGACATGCCGCCGAGGCGCCGCTGGTGCTGATGCTCTCGGCCGCGCATCCGCCGACGGATCTGCGCATTGTCGGCAAGGAGGGCGCGGCGCTGGCCGAGGCCGGCTGGCGCGTCACGCATCTGGCCCCCGCGCCGCTGCGGGGCGCGAAGGATGTGCCGCAGAGCCAGGCTGGGGTGGAGATCGTCACCTATCCCCGGCCGACCGGCTGGATCGGGCGGATGCGCGCGGCCCGGGCGTTGGCGCGCCGCGCCGCGCGGCTGAAGCCGGACGTGATCCACGCGCATGAGCCGGATAGCTGGTACGCCGCGATCCTGGCCGCGCGGAAGACCGGCGCGGCCGTCGTGCTCGATGTGCACGAGCATTATCCCTCGCGGCTTGATGGGCGGCTGCCCCGGATGTTCCGCGGCCTCGGCCGGCGGGCGGTGCGCGCGGCCTGCCGCTGGATGGCGGCGCGGGCCGATGCGGTGGTGGTGGCGAAGGACGGGCTGGAGGACGCCTTTCCCGGCGCCGGGATCGTGCCTGTCCGCAACTATGCCGCCGAGGTGGCGGTGCAGCCGCGCGCGCATCGGCACGGGCCGGTGACGCTGGTGCATCTCGGCGCGCTGACGCGCGAGCGTGGCGCCTTCGAGATGTTGCGTGCGCTGGCCAGATGCCCGGAGGGTACGCGGCTCTCCCTTATCGGCCGCTTCACCGATTCCTCCGAGACCGAGTTCCTCTCCGAGGCGAAGCGGCTGGGCCTTGCAGGCGCGGTGGAACGGCATGGCTGGCTGCCGCATGAGGCCGCGCTGCGGCTCGCGGCGGAGGCCGATATCGGCCTCGTCCTGTTCCAGCCCGGGCATGAGAACCACCGGCTGGCGCTGCCGCACAAGCTGTTCGACTGCATGCTGGCCGGCCTGCCCGTGATCGTGCCCGACTTCGCCGAGGAGGTGGCGGCGGTGGTGCACGAGACCGGCTGCGGCGTGCTGGTGGACACCGCCGAGCCGGACACCGTGGCCGAGGCGGTGCGCACGCTGTCCGATCCTGCGCTTCGGGCGAGGATGGGCGCCGCAGGTCGGGCCGCTGCCCTGGGACGCTTTGGCTGGGCGGGCGAGGCGGAGAGGTTGGTCAGGCTTTACCGGGAATTGGCGCCGCTTCCCGTTTCCGAACGCGTCGTGATGCGTGCGCCGGAGCCGGCAGACCCGGTCCGGGCTGCAGAGGAGCTTCTGGAGCTCCAGCCCAGCCCGGCTGCGCCGACCCCCGCCAAGATGCAGGCCGACGCGCCGCCTCCGCCCATCGCGCGTCCTGCTGTGCCGGTAGCGGCCGTGGCGAGCCCGGCTGTGTCATCTGGGATGCAGGTGCCTGCCGCGCCGCCCAGCACGGCCGATGCCTTCGCCAGCCTTTCCGCCGCGATGCGCGGACCGGCCACGCGTCCCGCCGCGCCCAGGCCCTTCGCCGCGCTTGATTCTGCGCCGGACCCCGCCGCGCCGCGCCTGCTGCTGGATGCCGCGCTGAGCGGGGTGCGGGAGATGCCGGCTGCCATGGCGGCCCTGCTCGCCCGCCAGGCGTCGGAGCCGGCGCCCGGGCCACCGCCGGCCGCCGTTCCTTTCGGGGAACTGCCGCCGCCATCCCAGGTGCTCGGGGCACTGCCGGCCGAGGCCGGGCTGCCGAAGGTGAAGCCGGCCGCCGCGCCTACCCCCTCGGCGGCGCTCGGCTCCATGGTGCAGGCGCTGCGGACCGGCGCCCCGCCCGCGCCCGCGGAGCCCGCCTTCATGCTCCTCGCCGGCAAGCCGGAGGCGCTGGATGCACCGGCGCCGCCGCCCGCGGCGCCTGTCTCCAGGCCCGTCCGGGAATCCCTCCCGGGTCAGGATGGCCCGTTCCTGACCGGCCAGCCCATCCAGGCCCCGCTGGAGGGCGCTGGCGTGCGGCTGCTCTCCGAGGCTGGGCTTTCCGGCTCGAAGAGCCTGCCTGCCTCGGTCGCGGCCCTGCTCGCCCGCATGCCAGAGGTGCCGCATCCCGCCCCGCCCGCGCCGCCGCCCATCACATCGGACGTACCGCTGGTGGAGGCCGGGCTGCGCGCGGCCGGGCGGCGGGCCTCCCCGGAGCCGCTTCCGGCCGAGTGGCGCCTGCTGCAACCCGAGGCCGCGCAACCGGCTGTGGCACCATCGGCGCGGGGCCGCTAAACGCCTCCCATGGCGCCGCAGCGTATCCTTCTGAATCTCGGGCTCGACCTGGCCCTCGTTGCGCTGGCGCTGCCGGCGGCTCTCTGGCTGGCCGCGCCCGGCGCGTGGCCTTCCGCGGGCTGGTGGCCGGGCGGGCTGGCCTGGTCGCTCCTGGCCTTCACCGCCGCCGCGCTGCCGCTGCGCCTACCCCGGCAATACTGGCGCTATGTCGGCCTGCCGGACCTGCTGCCGGTGGTGGGCGCCTCGCTTATGGCTGCCCTGCTGTTCTGGGCCGGGCTGCTCGTGGCCGGGGCCTGGCGACCGCCGAGCCTTGCCTTCCCGCTGCTGCATGCCGGGGTGCTGGCGGCGCTGACGGGCGGCGCGCGGCTGCTGGGGCGGCTGCAATCCGCGCATCGCGCGGGGCCCGTGTCGGATGTGCCGCCCCAGCCCGTGCTACTCGCGGGTGGAGGCGATTCGGCGGATCTGTTCATCCGCGCCCTGATCGCCCAGCGCGCCCCGGGCTACCGGGTGGAGGGTATCCTGGCGCCGCGCGCGCGGCAGCGGGGGCGGCGCATCCTGGGCGTGCCGATCCTGGGCACGGTGGATGAGGCCGGCGCCGTGCTGGATACGCTGCGCGCCGAGGGACGGCTGCCGACGCTGCTCGTGCTGTCCGATCCGTCGCTTTCGGGCGTCGCGCTGGAGTCGCTGCTGGACGCGGCGGACCGCCATGGCGTGCCGGTGCGCCGCGCGCCGCGCCCGACGGCGCTCGATCCCGCCGCCGCGCGGCCCCGGGGGCCGTTGCAATCGGCGCGCCGGATGGATCTACGCCCGGTTTCGATCGAGGAATTGCTCGACCGTCCGCAGGTGCCTCTTGATCGTGAGGGCATGGCGCGGCTGATCCAGGGGCGGCGCGTGCTGGTCACCGGTGCGGGCGGCACGATCGGCAGCGAGTTGGCGCGCCAGATCGCGGCGCTCGGCCCCTCGACGCTGACGCTGCTCGATCACGGCGAGTTCGCGCTCTACGAGATCGACCTGGAACTGTCGGAGACCCATCCCAGCGTCCCGCGGCGCCCCGTGCTGGCCGATGTGCGGGACGAGGCGCGGCTGCGCCGGTTGATGGAGGAGATCCGGCCGGAGCTGGTCTTCCACGCGGCCGCGCTGAAGCATGTGCCGATGGTGGAGAATGACCCGCTGGAGGGGCTGCTGACGAATGCGCTCGGCACGCGACTGATCGCGGATGCGGCGCGCGCCAACGGGTGCCGTGCGATGGTGTTCATCTCGACCGACAAGGCGGTGAACCCGACGAGCGTGATGGGCGCCTCCAAGCGGCTGGCGGAGATGTATTGCCAGGCGCTGGACGTGCAGGCGCGGCAAAGCGGTGGCATGCGTTGCGTCACCGTGCGCTTCGGAAATGTGCTGGGCTCCACCGGCTCGGTCGTGCCGCTGTTCCGCCGGCAATTGGAGCGCGGCGGGCCGCTGACGGTCACGCATCCCGACATGCGCCGCTACTTCATGACGGTGCGGGAAGCCGTGGGGCTGGTGCTGCAGGCGAGCGTGATCGGCGCGGAGGACCGCGCGGACCAGCCGCCGGAACTGGCGGATGGCGGGATCTTCGTGCTCGACATGGGCAAGCCGGTGAAGATCGTGGATCTCGCGCGGCGCATGATCCGGCTGGCCGGGCTGCAGCCGGACGAGGATGTGGAGATCCGCTTCACCGGGCTGCGCCCGGGCGAGAAGCTGTTCGAGGAGCTGTTCCACGGGCAGGAGCCGCCGCGGCCGACGGGCTTCCCGGGGCTTCTCGTCGCCACGCCGCGCACGGCGGATGCGGCGCTGGTTGCGCGTGCGATCGACGAGGTGTCTTCCGCCGCGCGGGGCGGGCAGGCGCGGTTGGCGCTGGCCGGGCTCGCGCGGCTGGTGCCGGAATTCGAGCACGCGCCGAACACGCCGGTGGCAGGGCGCGCCTGACGGGCTTGCGGGGTTCTGCCGGCCGGGTTTTGATGCGTTAACGAAATGGGGAGCCGCCGCATGAGAGCCGTCCTTCCGCGTCTCGGCGCGGCATAGCCGGCCGTGGATGGTTCGGACGGCCCTTCCACCTGGCGTGACGGGCTGATTGCTCGGCTGGCGACGCGGCAGGCGCGGATCGGGATCATCGGGCTTGGCTATGCGGGCCTGCCGCTGGCGCTGCGCTTCGCGGAACTGGGCTTCCCGGTGGAGGGCTTCGACATCGATGCCGCGAAGGTCGCGGCGATCGATGACGGGCGCAGCCCCGTGCATGGCATTGCTGACTCCCGCGTCGCGGCCAGCGGGATGCGCGCGCATGCGACGGCGGAGGCCGCCGCCGGCTGCGACGTGCTGGTGATCTGCGTGCCGACGCCGATCGGCCCGCACAAGGAACCCGATCTGTCCGCCGTGCGCGACACGCTCGCGGCTCTGGCGCCGCATCTGCGCCCCGGGCAGGCGATCGCGCTGGAGAGCACCACCTATCCCGGCACGACCGAGGAGCTGGTGCTGCCGGTGCTGGAACGCGCCGGGCTTCGGGTGGGGGTGGACGCCTTCGCGATCTATTCCCCGGAGCGGGAGGATCCCGGCAATCCCGAGGGCACGGTGGCGCGGGTGCCGAAGCTGGTGGGCGGCGCGACGCCGGCCTGCCTCGCGGTGGGACAGGCGCTCTACGCGCCGGTGGCGGGGAGCCTGGTGCCTGTTTCGTCGCTTGCGGTGGCGGAGCTGGCGAAGTGCTACGAGAACGTCTTCCGTGCCGTGAATATCGGGCTGGTGAACGAGCTGAAGCGCATCGCGCATGCGATGGGGCTCGATGTGCATGAGGTGATCGACGCCGCGGCCACCAAGCCCTTCGGCTTCATGCCATTCCGTCCCGGGCCCGGCCTTGGTGGGCACTGCATTCCGGTCGATCCCTATTACCTCGCCTGGAAGGCGCGGGAGTTGGGCGTGCCGAGCGACTTCGTGGAACTGGCAGGGCGGGTGAACGACGCCATGCCCGCCTATGCCGTGGCGCGGCTGCGGGATGCGTTGGACGACCGGGGCGTGACCCTGCGCGGGGCGCGGATCCTGCTGCTGGGCCTCGCCTATAAGCCGGGCGTGCCGGATACGCGGGAGAGCCCGGCCGTAGAGATTTTCCGGCTGCTGGAGGAACGCGGCGCGGTGCTGGCCTATCACGATCCGCTGGTGCCGCGCTTTCCTGCGACGCGGCGGCTGCACGGCACTTCTCCCGATCTGGAGAGCGTGGTGCTGGATGGGGATGTGCTGGGCGCGCAGGATGCGGTGCTGCTGGTGACGCCGCAGCCGGGGATGGACCTGGCGCTGGTGCGGCGCGCGGCGCGGCTGGTGGTGGATACGCGGGGGGCGCTTCGTGGGGAGGGGCCGGGCGTGGTTGTGACGGCGTAGAAGGCTGGGGGAGGGAATTCCCCCAGACCCCCATCTT
>DATCMG010000155.1:0-3891 GCA_036563555.1 Roseomonas sp.
CGTCCCGGCCGATGCTCGCGCCGCCGGTGCCGGTTGCCAGCGCCAACGCCGCGACCCTGGGCGCCATCCGGTGAACGAGCCCGCCGCCCCGGACCCGAATGCCGCCATCGCCTATCACCTACGCGAGCCGGTGCGGGCCTCACGCGTGAATGGCCACCGTTCCGCCGCGCGGGCCGGCCAGCCGGACCTGGCGCGGCACGCGGTTCTGGAGAAGAGCCGCGGGCGCCTGGTGATGGCGGCCGCCGGTTTCGGCCTGCTGTTCGGCGCCGTGGCGCTGAAGGCGACGGTCGCGACCGTGATCGACCCACGCGAGCCGCGCCGGATGGCGGCCCGCCAGATGGGCTCCATGCCCGTGCCGGACCCCGTGACGGGGCGCGCGCCGATCACCGACCGCAACGGGGAAATCCTGGCGGTCTCGCTGCCGGTCACGGCGCTCTATGCCAATCCGCGGCAGATCGAGAACCCGGCGGAGGTCGCGGCGCGGCTGGCCCGCGTGCTGCCGCAGCTCGACCGCGACCGGCTGATCGGTCGGCTCACGGGCGAGCGGCAGTTCTCCTATCTCGCGCGTGCGCTGACGCCGCGCGAGAAGCAGGCGGTGAACGACCTCGGCATCGCCGGGCTGCATTTCGAGGAATCCGAGCGCCGCTACTACCCGCAGGGCCGGGCGGCGGTGCATGTGCTCGGCAATGTGGACGTGGACGGCGCCGGCCTGTCGGGCATGGAACGCTACCATGACGAGCGGCTGCGGGCGCGGCCCCATGATCCGCTGCGGATCTCGGTGGATATCCGCGTGCAGCTCGCCCTGCGCGACGCGGTGGCAAAGGCGATCGACGATTACACGGGCATCGGCGGTGCCGGGGTGGTGCTGGACATCAACACCGGCGAGGTGATGGCCATGGTGTCCCTGCCCGACTATGACGCGGGCGATATCGGGGCGGCCACGCCGGAACAGCGCTTCAACCGCGTGACCGTCGGCATCTACGAGCCCGGCTCGACCTTCAAGCTGCTGACCGCCGCGGCGGCGCTGGAGTTCGGCACGGCCAATGTGAACAGCAGCAGCTTCAACGCGTCCCAGCCCATCCGCTACGGGCGCTTCACCATCAGCGACTACAAGGGCAAGAACCGCTGGCTCACCTTCCCGGAGGTGCTGGCCTACTCCTCCAACCTTGGCGCCGCGCATATGGCGCAGGGCTTCGGGCCGCAGCGGCAGCGCGAGTTCATGCAGCGCATGGGCATGCTGTCGCGCCAGGGGATCGAGATCACCGAGACGGCGCTGCCGCTGGTGCCGCCGGCCAATGGCTGGCGCGACATCAACATGATGACGATCTCCTTCGGCCACGGCATTTCGGTCACGCCGCTGCATGTGGTCACCGGCGTTTCGGCCATCGCGAATGGCGGCATCCTGCGGCAGCCGACCCTGCTGGCGCAGCCGCCCGGCGTGCAGCGCGAGGGCACGCGCGTGCTGAGCGAGCGGACCTCCGAGACCATGCGGCGGCTGATGCGGCTGGTGGTGACGGATGGCTCGGGCAAGGGTGCGGACGTGCCGGGCTATTTCGTCGGCGGCAAGACGGGCACGGCGCAAAAGACCGGGCCGCGCGGCGGCTATCTGGCTAATAAGCGCATCGCCGCCTTCGTCGGCGCCTTCCCGATGAACGCGCCGCGCTACGCCGTCTATGTGATGGTGGACGAGCCGAACCCGAATGCGCGGTCGCATGGTTATGCGACGGCGGGCTGGGTGGCGGCTCCCGCGGCGGGTTCCGTGATCTCGCGCATCGCGCCGGTCCTCGGGCTGGTGCCGGAGAACCCGCAGGCGCCTGAGATCCTGCAATCCGTCAGCATTCCGCTGCAGCCCGGCCGGCCCGGGCCGCGCTCATCGACCGCGGCCGCGCGCCCCGGCGCGCCTGCCGCGCCACCCGCCGCCCCAGGGCGGCCCGCAACGACGCCGGCGCTGGCGCCACGCCCGGCCATGCCGCAGCCCGTGCCTTCCACGCCGACCCTGGCGCCCCCCGTGCCGCTTCGGGTGACGGAGGCCGATATGATGCGGGACCATTCGGTGAGCCCGACCCGCTTCTCGTTGGCGGCGCAGGCCGCCACGCTCGGCCGGCCCGATGATGGCCGACCTTCGGCGAGCCATGAGACTCGATGAGCTGATGGCCCGGCTGGACCCGATCGAGACGCGTTTCGACGGGCGGCCGGATGTGACGGCGCTGACGGCGGATAGCCGGCAGGTGGTGCCTGGTGCGCTGTTCGCAGCGCTGCCGGGCGCGCACACCGATGGCCGCGTGCATATCGAGGAGGCCGTGCGCCGCGGCGCTGCCGCCGTGCTGGCCCCGGAGGGAACGGAGTGGCCGCCCGGCGTTCCCCCGCGCCCGCTGGTGACGGCGGCGGATGCGCGGCGGGCCTTGGCGCTGATGGCCGCGCGCTTCCATGGCGCGCAGCCCGGCACGGTGGTGGCCGTGACCGGCACCAACGGCAAGACGAGCACGGCCGATTTCCTGCGCCAGATCTGGGCGGATGGCGGCTTCCGCGCGGCATCGATGGGCACGCTCGGGCTGATGGCGGAGGGCTTCCCCCAGGGGCCCTCGCTGACGACGCCCGACCCCGTCTCCCTGCATGCGACTCTGGCGGCGGTGGCGCGGGGGGGCGTGACGCATGCGGCGATGGAGGCCTCGTCGCATGGGCTGGAGCAGCGGCGGCTGGATGGTGTGGTGCTGGCGGGTGCCGGCTTCTCGAACCTGACGCGGGACCACCTGGATTACCACGGTTCCATCGAGGCCTATCGCACGGCGAAGCTCCGGCTGCTGGGCACGCTGCTGGAGCCCGGACGGCCAGCGGTCGCGAATGCGGATATGGACGGGGCGACGCTGGCGGCGATCCGCGCCATCGCGGCCTCCCGCCGGTTGCGGCTGCTGACCGTGGGCGAGGCCGGGGCCGATCTGCGCCTGCTGCGGCATGCGCCGCTGACGGATGGGCAGGAGATGGAGGTCAGCCTCTTCGGGCGGCGCGAGACGGTGCATCTGCCCCTGGTCGGCCGCTACCAGGCCGATAATGTGATGGTGGCCGCGGCGCTGGCGGTGGCGACGGGAATGCCGGCCGATCGCGTGCTGCGCGCCCTTCCCCGCCTCGCCGGGGTTCGCGGGCGGATGGAATTGGCGGCGCGGCTGCCGAATGGCGCGGCCATCTATGTGGATTACGCGCACACGCCAGATGCGCTGGAGCGGCTGCTGGCCGCGCTGCGGCCCCATGCCGCGCGGCTTTATGTGGTGTTCGGCGCGGGCGGGGACCGCGATCCCGGCAAGCGGCCCCTGATGGGCGCGGCCGTTGCGGGCCTGGCGGACCGTGTGGTGGTCACGGACGACAACCCGCGCAGCGAGGATCCGGCGGCGATCCGCGCGGCGGTGCTGGCCGCCTGCCCGGGCGGGATCGAGATCGGCGGGCGCGAGGCGGCGATCGCCGAGGCGATGGCGGCGCTGGGTCCGGGCGACGTGCTGGCGGTGGCAGGCAAGGGGCATGAGAGCGGGCAGACCATCGCGGGCGTGACGCACCCCTTCGACGATGTCGCGGTGGTCCGGCGCCTGGCGGGGATCGCGTCGTGAGCACCGCGCTGTGGGATTCGGCGTCGCTGCGCCAGGCGACTGGCGGTGCCGTGCCGGATGGCGTTTCGGTGACGGGCGTATCGATCGACAGCCGTGGGGTCGGGCCGGGGGAGTTGTTCGTCGCCTTGCGGGATACGCGGGACGGGCATGATTTCGTGGCCGATGCGCTGGCGCGCGGGGCCGGTTGCGCGATGGTCGACCGTGATGTGTTGGCCGAGGGGCCGTTGCTGCGCGTGGGCGATACGCTGGCCGGGCTGACGGCCCTGGGCGCGGCAGGGCGTGCGCGCTCCGCGGC
>DATCMG010000090.1:0-5684 GCA_036563555.1 Roseomonas sp.
GCCGCGAGGACATAATGCGGCCGTCCTCCGCGCAGCACGGTTCCCAACTCGTCCAGCACGGCGACCAGCAGGAGGCCGGCGCCGAGCGGCATCGCGAGCTTCGGGATCCAGAGCGGGACCGGCAGCGACCCCTGGGCGAGATCCCCGACTTCCAGCGAGAAGAGCACGTCGTCCATCGTCCACCACACCGCATAGGCGGTGGCGATCGCGGCGAGCGTCAGGGCGATGATCTCCATGACCCGCCGCGGGCCAGCGGGCAGCCGTTCCAGCACCAGCCCGACCCGGATCACCTCCCCCCGCCGGAAGGTGAGCGCCAGGGCGAAGAAGGTGGTCGAAACGCAGAGATAGGCGCTGATGTCGTCCGCGCCAGGAAATGGCAGGCCGACCGACCGCAACGCCACCTGCCCCACCATCACCAGGAATATTCCCAGCAGCGAGAGCGCGGCCAGTACCGCGCCCGCCGCATAGACGGCGTCCAGCCCACGCCGGATCATCGCGGCCGCTCAGGCGGCGCGATAGGCTTCGATCAGCTTCTTGCCGTCCTCGCCGGCCTTTGCGGCCCATTCATCGGTCATGGTGGCGCTGATCCGCATCAACCCGTCCTTCAGGGCCTGGGTCGGCTGCTCGATTTTCAGTCCGCGGGCGGCGAGCGTATCCTGCGCCTCCTTGTCCGATGCGCGCGCCATTTCGAGGCCACGGGTCTGGGCGGCCTTCGCTGCCTCGGTAATGGCGCTGCGCTGCGCGGCCGGCAGGGCATCCAGGGCGCGGCGGCTGACGAAGACGAAGTTGTTCGTGTAGCTGAAATTCACGGGGGTGAAGACCTTGCAGTAGTCCCAGGCCTGGGTATCCACCCCGGTGGCGGCGCTGGTCACCATGCCGTTGATCACGCCCGTGGCGAAGGCCTGCGGCACCTCGGCCGCCTGCACCAGCGTTGGGTTGGCGCCGACCAGGGCGGCGAAGCGGTTGGTCATGGTGTTGAAGGTGCGGAAGCGCGTGCCCTTCAGCGCGTCCAGGTTCTCGATTGGCGCGTTGCTGTAGAAGCCGCCCGGGGGCCAGGGCACGTTGTAGAGGATCGAGAGGCCCTGGCGCTGGAAGCGCGCCTCGATATAGGGGCGTGCCAGCGTCGCCAGCTTCACCGCGGCCTCGAAGCTGGGCGCCAGCAGCGGGACGCCGTCCACCTCGAAGAAGGCGTCCTCATTGCCATAGGCGGAGATGAGGATTTCGCCGAGCTGCACCTGGCCCTGCTGCACGCCGCGCTTGATCTGCGCCATGGGCAGCAGCGAGCCATTGGTGTGGAGCTGGATCTGGAGGGCCCCGTTGGTCGCCTTCTGGATGTCCTCCACGAAGGACTTGACGTTCTTCGTATGGAAATTCGTGTCGGCATAGGGTGTGGCGAACTGCCAGCGCGCGCCCTGCGCCTGCGCGGATCGCAACCCCGCAAGGGATGCCGCGCCCGCGCTGCCGGCCGCGAGGAGGTTCCGACGGGTGAAGACCATGGGGGATGCTCCGCTGCGGTTGGCCGGTGAATCGTGCGATTCCGGGCCGCATCATCGGCACCGCTCCACCCCTGACGCAAGGGCGGCGCGACGGGCCGGTCCGCTCCCCTCGCCCTGGCCTGCCGCTTAACGCGGCATCCGGGCGAGGCGCCGAGCGGATTCCGCCACCCGATCGGGCGCCAGCGCGGCAAGCGGCTCGTGCCGCAGAACCTCCACCGCCGCGCCGCGCGGGGCGCAGAGGGCCGGGTCGCTCTCCCCCCCGAACAGGGCAAGGGTCGGGCAGCCGGCCGCGGCCAGATGGGTGGGCCCTGTGTCGTTCCCCACCGCCAGCGCGGCGCGCCGGGCGATGGCCGCGAGTTGGAACAGGGTCGTCCGCCCGGTGAGGTCCAGCGCGTCCGGCACCGCCGCGCGGATGGCCTGGGCCAGCGGTGCTTCGGCCGGGCCGCCCGCGATCACGGAGGAAATCCCCAGCCCCGCCGCCAGCGCGGCAAAGCCAGGCCAGCGCTTCCCCGGACGGGACGGGCTCGCCCCGGGGATCAACAATGCGAAGCGCGGCGGCAGCGAGAAGCCAGACAGGTCGGCATCCAGCCAGGACAGGTCAGGCGCCGGGAATTCCGTGATCCCGGCCATGATGAGCTGGTCGCGCTGCCGCTCCACCGTGTGCATCCGGTCGCGCCCGGGATTCGCATGCGGATGGCTGGCACCGCGCGCAATCCCTGACCATTCCGGCCGGCTTCCCATGAGCAAACGGTACCGCGAGGAACGCGACGAGGTCTGCAGGTCATAGACCCGGTCGAAGCGCGCGGCCCGCAGCCGCCGAGCGAGGGCGATATTCGCGCGCCAATCCGTGCTGCGCGGGCGCCCATCCTCCCACACCTCGTCGAACCAGGGGCTGCGTCGCGCCAGTTCCGCAAAGGGTGGCGTGGTCAGCAGCGTGATCGCGACGCCCGGGTGATGCGCGCGGATCGCGGCGAAGGGCCCGAAGGCCTGCACGAAGTCGCCCAGCGCCGCGAGCTTGATGACGAGGATGCGTCCCGTCATGCCAGTTCCCGATATACGGCGAGCGTCGCATCCTGCATGGCACGCGTGGTGTAGCGCGCGAGCACCGCGGCGCGCGCCGCCTCCCCCATCGCGGCGCGAGCCGCCTCGGGCATGGACAGCGCGCGCCGGATCGCACGGGCCAGCGCCGCCGCATCGCCCGGCGGCACGCGCCATCCCGTCACGCCTTCCTCCACCGTCTCGCGTGGGGCGCCGAGGTCGGAGGCGATGACGGGGCGGCGCATCGCCTGGGCCTCGACGATGGTGCGGCCAAAAGCCTCGGCATCGGTGCTGGCATGGACCACCACATCCGCCAGGGCGAGCGCCGCCGGCATGTCCGCGACAGGGCCGGGGAAGCGAACCGTCGCGCCCGTCTCGGCGGCCAGCGCCTCCAGCTCCGCGCGATAGGCGTCGCGGCCCTGCGCGTCGCCAGCCAGCACGACCAGGGGGCGGGGCTCCTCCAGCATTCCGATGGCGCGCAGCAGGACCGCCTGGCCCTTCCAGCGCGTCAGCCGCGCCGGAAGCAGGATCACGGCCCGGCCCGGCGGCAGCGCCCAATCCTGGCGAAGCGCCTCGACGCGCGCCGGGTCGATCGCGCCGGGATCGAAGCGCAGGGGATCGACGCCGCGCGGGATGATCCGCAGCCGGTCCTCGCCCACGCCGTGCCGGTCCCGCACCAGCGCCGCGATATGGCCACTGATGGCGATCACCCGGTCGCCCCGGGCCATCACCGAATTATAGAGCCGCTTGCCCGCGAAGCCCTCATTGTAGCTGCCGTGATAGGTCGTGACGAAGCGCGTGCCCGTGACGCGGGCGGCCATCAGCGCGGACCAGGCAGGGAAGCGACTGCGCGCATGGACGATCCGCACGCCCTCGGCCCGGACCACCCGCGCCAGCGCCGCGGCATTGGCCAGCATCGCCACCGGGTTCTTCCGATCCAGCGGCAGGGCGACATGCCGCGCGCCCGCCGCCTCCAACTCCGCGACCATCGGCCCGCCCGCCGAGGCGACGAGCGCCCTTCCCCCCGCCTCCACCAGCGCGCGGGCAATCTCCACCGTGCCGCGCTCCACCCCGCCCGCACCAAGGGCGGGGAGCACCTGCAGGATAGTGGGCGGCGGGGCGGGCATGGGGCGCCCCATACAGGGCAAGTCCCGCCCCGTCACGCTGCGGGCGTGGCGCGGGGCCGGTGGGTGGCGTCCAGCCCCTTCCACAAAGGAGCAGCCCTGAACCCGGGGACATCCAGCACGGGAAGATCCGGCTTCACGACCCGCAGCTTGTGCCAGCCCCGTCCCCAGGGCTAGGCGGGCGCCATGAACGAGATCCGCGGCACCCTCACCCGTCCCGATGGCGTGACCCTCGCCTGGGCCGCACTCCCCGGCACCGGTCCCGCCGTGGTCTTCCTCGGCGGCTTCCGCTCGGACATGGAGGGCTCCAAGGCCCTGCATCTGCGCGACCACTGCGCCGCAAATGGGCGTGCCTTCCTGCGCCTGGACTATTCCGGCCATGGCATCAGCGGAGGCGATTTCGAGGAGGGCACCATCGGCACCTGGGCCGAGGACGCCGCCCTGGTGATCGAGGCCCGGGCGCCCGGCCCCGTAATCCTGGTCGGCTCCTCCATGGGTGGATGGATCGCCCTGCTCCTCGCCCGCAGATGGGGCGCCGAACGGGTCCGTGCCCTGATCGGCATCGCCGCCGCCCCCGACTTCACCGAGGCGCTGATGCCCGAGGAATTCACCGAGGCCGACCGCGCCGCCCTCGCCCGCGACGGCGTGCTTCGCCGTCCCTCCCAGTATGGGGAGCCCATCCCCATCACCCTGCGCCTGCTGACCGAGGGGAAGAACCACCTGCTTCTTCCCGGTCCCATCCCCTATGCCGGCCCGGTGCGGCTGCTCCAGGGCATGGCGGACCCGGATGTGCCCTGGCGCCACGCGCTGCGGATCATGGAAGCCCTGCCCGGCCCGGATGCGGAGCTGACACTGATCAAGGATGGCGACCACCGCCTGTCCCGCCCGCAGGACCTCGCCCTGCTGACCCGCGCCCTGGATGCGCTGCCGGCCTAATCGCCCCCGCGCAACAGCGTCGCCAGCGCCGGCGAGAGGCCAAGGGATTCCCGCCCTCGCACCGCCGCCATCGGCCCGCCGCGTGCCTTTGGGGGCTTCAGCGCGACCAGCGCCTCGGCCATCCGCATCCCGCAGATGATCCCGTCCAGCAGGGGTACGGGCGAGGCCCCGCGCAGCGCCGGTTCCATCCCCGCCAGCGCCGCGCCGCCCAGAACCACGCTGTCCGCGCCACCGGCCACCAGCTCCGCAATCCCTCCTGCCACCACGCGCAACGCGCCTTCCGGGTCCATGAGAGAGTGCTGCGGCGTGAAATCCACCCCGACCAGACCGGAGCAGCGTGCGGTGAGCCCGTAGCGCTCCACGAGTTGCCGGTAGCTCTCCGTATGCCCGAAGGTCACCAGCCCGAAGCGATTGCCCAGCATGCAGGCGGTCAGGCAGGCGGCCTCCGTCATCCCCACCACTGGGCAGGGCATGAGCTGCCGCGCCGCATCCAGTGCCGTATCGAGCGACACGGCCAGCACCACCGCATCCACCTGCCCGGAATGCTCCGCCAGAAGGTCGAGAATGCCATGGGCCGCGATCGCGTTCTCAAGCCCCGAGGAGATCACGGCCGGTCCGAAGCGCGGCGTGCCCGGCACGACCTCCACCCCCAGCGAGGCAACGCCGCGCGCCGTCTCGGCACAGCGGCGGGTGATGGCCTCGGTGGTGTTGGCGTTCGCGATCAGGATCCGCATGCGGATTACCGAAGCGCCGCGAAGCCAGGGCTGTCCAGCCGGGAGGGTGCCTCGCGGCAGGCGGCGGCCACCGCCCCCGGCACGCGATCCGCCCAGACGAGGAAGGGATTGAGCGCCAGGATATCCCCCACCCGAAGACTCAGCGCCAGGAAATCGCCCATGGCTTCCTCCAGCGCGGCAGGCAGGCGGTCGGGCGGCAGGACGGCATCGTCCCAGCGGGCGGCGAAGACGCCGCCCTCATGCGAGAAGACCGGCACCGCCGGCTCCCCCCGCGCCTCATAAAGCGCCGCCAGACCCGCCCGGTCCGTCCGCAGCAGCGCGTTGTGGATGGCTGCGGCCGAACGCAGCCGTGCCGT
>DATCMG010000181.1:0-2627 GCA_036563555.1 Roseomonas sp.
CCACGGGTGGCGTCCAGCGCGTGCTCCAGGCGCTGCTGGCCGAGCGCGTCTCCATCCGCGACCTGCCCACCATCCTGGAGGGCATCCAGGAAGCCATGGCGGCGGGCGCGCGCGGCGTGCCGGCGCTGGTGGCAGTGGTACGCGCAAGGCTGGCCCGGCAGCTCTCCGATGCGGCGCGTGGGCCGGCGGGCTATGTGCCGCTCATCACACTCTCGGCCGAATGGGAACAGGCCTTCGCCGAGGCGCTGATCGGGCCGGGTGACGAGCGGCAACTCGCCATGGCGCCGTCCCGCCTGCATGATTTCATGGGCCGGGTGCGCGATGCCTTCGATCGAGCCACGGCCCAGGGCGAATCGCCTGTGCTGGTGTGCAGCCCGGGCGTGCGGGCGCATGTGCGAGCCATCGTGGAACGCTTCCGCCCTTCCACCGCCGTGATGGCGCAGACGGAAATTCATCCGCGTGCGCGCATCCGCACGGTGGGCGCGATTTGATCTTCACCTTCCGATAACCCCGGGCAGGCCAGCATCAATCCATGCGGCTTCGAGTCTTCCGCGCAGCCAGGATGGCCGACGCCATGGCGGAATGCCGCCAGGCGCTGGGTCCGGATGCGCTAATCCTTTCCACCCGGCGCACGGCCGCCGGGGTCGAAGTGACGGCCGCGCTGGAGCCGGCAGAGGAGCCGCTGCCCCCACCGCCACCCGTGCAGGCGGCTCCCACCGCACCTGATCCGCTGGGGCGGCACAACATGCCCGCCCCGCTCCGTGCCCGGCTCGGCGCCGGCAACGCACCCGCCTTGGCGGCGGCCCTGCGCTTCGGCGCCCTGCCGGATGCCGTGCAGCATCCTCTGGCACTGGTGGGTCCTCCGGGTGCGGGAAAGACCCTTACCTGCGCGAAGATCGCCACCCGGCTGGTGCTGGGCGGTGCGGCCCCGCTGATCGTCACGGCCGATTCCCAGCGCGCGGGGGCAGCGGAGCAGATTGCGGCCTTCACGCGGGTGCTCGGCATTCCACTCGCCATGGCGGGGACGGGCGTGCAACTCGCAACAGCCCTTGCGCGCCGGGTGGGCGGCCAACCCATGCTGCTCGACACGGCCGGCTGCGATCCCTTCGATCCGGCCCAGGCGGAACAGCTCCTCGCCCTGTTGCGCGTGACAGAGGCAACGCCCCTCCTGATCCTGCCCGCCGGCCTTGATCCGGAGGAAGCCGCGGAGACGGCGCGGGCCTTCGCCGCGCTCGGCGCCCGCCACCTGCTGCCGACGCGCCTCGATGCCGCACGGCGCCTCGGCGGCGTCCTGGCCGCCGCCTTCGCCGGCCCCCTCGCGCTGACCGAGGCCGGAACCGGCCCGGGCGCCGCGGATGGCCTCACCCCCCTTACCCCCGCCTGGCTGGCGGAGCGCCTGACCGGCCCCGCCCGCCCCGCGCAGGAGGCCGCATGAGCACGCCCCGTCTGATCGGTATCGCCTCGGGCAAGGGGGGCGTGGGCAAGACGGTGCTGGCCATCGGGCTGGCCCAGGCCCTGGCCCGCTCGGGACGCCGCGTGCTGCTCGCCGATGGCGATCTGGGCCTCGCGAATGTGGATGTGCAGCTCGGGCTGGATGTGCGGCACGATCTGATGGCCGTGCTCGGCGGGAACGCGACCCTGCGGGAGGCCGCGGTGATGCAGGAGGCCGGCTTCGACGTGCTGCCCGGCCGCTCCGGCTCAGGGGCGCTCGCGGCGCTCGATCCCGGTTGGATCGACCGCTTCCTCGCCGTGTTGCGCGCCGCGCCGCATGACGATGTGGTGCTGGATATCGGCGCCGGGCTCGATCCCGTGCCGCGCCGGCTCTCGGCGGGCTGCAATACGCTGCTGGTGGTCGCGACGGACGAGCCGACCAGCCTCACCGATGCCTATGCCGTGCTGAAGCTGCTGGCGCGCGACGCGCCGGGGGCGGATGCGCGCGTCGTGGTCAACTTGGCGTCCGATGCCGCCCAGGGTGCCCGCACCCACGCGGCGCTGGACCGCGCCTGCCGCGGCTTTCTCGGGCGCGGCGCTGCGCTGGCCGGGGTGGTGCGGCGGGACGCCAAGATGCGCGACGCCATCCGACACCAAATGCCGCTGCTGACGCGGCACCCCGGTTCCAACGCCGCGCTCGACATCGAAGCGCTGGCGAGCGGGCTTCTGGCGGCGCGGGCGGCCGCTTAGCCCCGGCGCAGGACGAGCAGCGTCCCGGGAACCGGCGCGCCGCGTTCCTCGCGCAGCGTCACCTCCTCCCGCGCCACCGGGTGCAGGCGGGTGGCCTCGGCCAAAGTCAGGACATGGGCAGGGTTGTGGCGGTAGCGCATGCCCTCACCCAGCGCATAGGGCGCCCCCTCCCCGGTCTCGATGCTGAAGGCCGCGTGGCCGCCGGGGCGCAGCGCGGCGGCCATGGCGTTCAGGGCCGGGGCGAGATCGCCGAGATAGTTCAGCACATCCGCCGCGGCCACGAGGTCGTAGGCGCCGCGGTGGGCGGCGAGGAACTCCACCAGCTCCGCCTCCTCCAGCGCCTCGTAGATCCCACGCTGCCGCGCGACGTCCAGCATGCGCGGGGACAGGTCCACCCCGGTCATATGCCGCGCCCAGGGCCGCAGGGCCTGGCCGGAGAGGCCGGT
>DATCMG010000182.1:0-5349 GCA_036563555.1 Roseomonas sp.
TGCCACACCCGATCCCATCCCGAACTCGGCCGTGAAACACCACAGCGCCCATGGTACTGCGTCCCAAGACGCGGGAGAGTCGGTCGGCGCCAGGCCACCAGACCGGATCAGTAACAATAACGGATGATGCCCATCACAGCCCCCCATCCCCCAATAAGGATCGGCGGCTTTGATGTTTTTCTCATGGAAATGGGGCAAATCGCCTGATCTTTGCACATCTGCGAATAGGTCTACGCGCCTCTGCGGTTCGGCCTTCCGGCCACTGCCAAGCGGCAGTATTCTTGCCTGACGATGTGACCACGACGGACTACGCAGAGCCTCGTTGACAGGGTTTTAATATTTTATCCAAGATCGGCGTTGCCTTGCGGGGTGATGGAAAGCCGATGCCGCTGTTGGACGTCCACAGCGTGACCCGCTCCTTCTACGGTGTTCATGCCCTCACCGGTGTGGACCTGACGGTGCAGGCCGGCCGGATCACCGGCCTGATCGGACCCAATGGCGCTGGCAAGACGACCCTGTTCAACTGCATCACCGGCGTGGTGCCGCCTAGCACGGGTCGGGTCATTTTCGACGGCGAGGATATCACGGGTTGGCGCCCTGATCGGATCAGCCGTCGCGGCCTGGTGCGTACCTTTCAGATCGCCCGAGGTTGCCCGCGCCTGACGGTGCGCGAGAACCTGCTGCTCTACGGCGCCGACCAGCCGGGAGAGAAGGTTCTTCCCGCCTTGCTGCGCACCCGCGCCGTCCTGGCACGTGAGGCTGAGTTGCAGGCCCGCGCCGAGGTGATCGCCGCCCGGCTGAAGTTGACCCATGTGCTGGATAACAAGGCGGCTGCACTGTCCGGCGGGCAGAAGAAGCTGCTGGAAATTGGTCGCGCCTTGATGACCGCGCCCAAGCTGATCCTGCTCGATGAGCCTTGCGCAGGCGTGAATCCAACACTGACCCGCGAGATCGGCGAGCGCCTGCGCGAGATCATGTGCGAGGGCATCAGCCTTTTACTGATTGAGCACCAGATGGATACGATCGCCCGGCTTTGCGATCATGTGATCGTCATGGCGGAAGGCCGCCACCTCACCGAAGGCTCCTTCGCGGAGGTGGCTGCGAACGCCACGGTGCAGGAAGCCTATATGGGGCGGCCGCGATGGGCCTCCTGACCGTCTCCGGCGTGGTGGCCGGTTATTCCGCCGCCGATGAAATCCTCAAGGGCCTCGACTTCGCGGTCGGCGAAGGCGAGATCGTATGCGTCGTCGGCCCCAACGGTGCCGGCAAATCTACCCTGCTGAAGGCGATTGCCGGGCTGCTGAAGCCTTCCGCTGGCACGATCCTGTTGAAAGACCGCTCCATCGCCGGCCTCAGGCCACGCGAGGTGACGAATCTGGGCATCGCCTACGTTCCGCAGGAGCAAAACGTGTTCCCCTCCATGACAGTGCGCGAGAACCTGGAAATGGGCGGATATGCCGACCCGTCAGGTGCCGCGCGGCGGCTGGATGGGGTGATGGACCGCTTCCCCGTGCTGGGCCGCAAGCGCCGGCAGCCAGCGCGCACCCTGTCGGGTGGTGAGCGCCAGATCCTGGCCATGGGCATGGCATTGATGGTGGAACCGATCGTGCTGCTGCTGGACGAGCCCTCGGCCGGCCTGTCGCCCGTGGCCGCACAGGGGTTGTTCGCTGACATCCAGGCTATCAACCGCGATGGTGTCGCCATCGCGTTGGTCGAGCAGAACGCCAGCGACGCGCTAGACATCTCGCACCGCGCCTATGTCCTGGTCGATGGCCGCAACCGCTCCGACGGTGCTGCGCGCGAACTGGCATCCGACCCGGAGATCCGACGCATTTTCCTGGGCGGGTGAACCGCCGCACCACCATTCCACGGGAACCCTGCCATGACCGGATACATGCCCCCCCTGCCCCGCCGCACCGCCCTCCTGGCGGGCAAGGCAGCCCTGGCTGCTCCGGCCATCCCCCGGGCGCAGGGCGCGCCGCTTCGCCTGGGTATTCTGACCCCACTGACCGGCGCCGGCGGATTTGACGGTCCGCGCATGCTCAAGGCCATGCAGATGGTAGGCGAGGAGATCAATGCCGCCGGCGGGTTGCTGGGCCGTAAGGTCGAGTTCGCGGTGGAGGACGACCAGACCAATCCCGAGGCAGCGGTGCGCGCGGCCAGGAAGCTGATCGACGTGGACAAGGTGCCCGTCATCATGGGCACCTGGGCCTCCGCCGTCACCGCCGCCGTGGCGCCGGTGTGCTGGGAAAGCAGGACCTTCCTCACCACCGTGTCGGGCGCCGATTCCATCACGCAGCTGCCGCATCAGGGTTACCTGATCCGGACCCAGCCAAACAACTATCTCCAGGCCGGCAAGCATGCCGAGTTTATCCTGGCAACCGGCGCGAAGAAGGTTTTCGTGCTGTCTTTGCAGTCCCCTTTCGCCGTGCCGACCCAGAACCGGTTGAGGGAGGTGCTGGCCGAGAAGGGCGCGCAGATGACCGGCTCGCTGCTCTATGAGAAGGACAAGACGAGCTACCGTTCCGAGGTCGACCAGGCGCTGAGGACGAGGCCCGACCTGATCTACCTGAACGGCTACACCCCCGACGTCACCATCCTGCTACGCGAACTGTACCGGGCCGGCTTCGATGGCCCGCGCTTCGCCCAATCCTATTCCGTAACCGACAAGGTTCTGGAATCCCTGCCGAGGGAGGTCACGGAGAAGGTCTATACCGTGCAGCCTTCCGCCGACATCGACAGCCCCGCCTTCGAGGCGGCGAAGAAACGCCTGGGCACCAATGTCGATTCCTACGAGGCGCAGGCCACCGACTGGATGAGCCTCGTCGCCCTGACCATTGCCAGGGGCAGGGAAGCAACTGGCGCGGCGCTACGCGAGAACGTCCGGAAGATCTCCCAGGGCGATGGGACCAAGGTCTTCACGGCAGTCGAGGGATTGAGGCTCCTGGCCGAGGGACGCGAGATCAATTACGAGGGCGCCAGCGGCCCCTGTGACTTCACCGGGATCGGTGACATCGTGGACTGCAAGTTCCGCTATCAGCTCGTCGAGAATGGTGCCTTCCGTTTCCTGAAGGTCGCGTAAGCGAGTGCTGTCCGAGATCCTTCAACTCATAATCAATGGCGTCATGGCCGGCACCATCCTCGCGGTGCCGGCAATCGGGCTGACGGCCATCTACGCCGTGCTGCGCTTTCCCAATTTTGCCCTTGCGTCCCACGCGACCATCGGCGCCTTCGCCGGCTTCGTGGCGAACACGCAGTTCGGCCTGTCCGTGATCCCCGCACTGTTCTTCGCCTTCCTCGTTGCGGGAATGGTAGGGTTTCTCAGCGACGAGTTCGTGCTGAAGCCCTTCCGCTCCGCGGGCTTCATCACCACGGCCATCGGCTCCATTGCCCTGACCATCGCGCTGGAGAACGTGGTCCGCTTCATCTTCGGCAACGGGCTGAACGGCTATGACCTGCCGATGCGGCGGGACTGGCGCTTCGGCGAATTGCGCATCGGGCCGCAGCAGGTCGAGAACCTGCTCATCTCGCTGGCCGTGATGGCTATCGTCTTCGCCTTCCTGTCCTTCACCCGCACGGGAAAGGCGATGCGCGCGGTGGCGGACAATCCCTCGCTGGCGGATATCAAGGGAATCGATGCAGCGCGCGTCGCACGCATCGTTTCCTTTGCCGGGATGGGACTGGCCGGAGTGGGCGGCATGCTGATCGGGCTGGATACCAGCATCGACCCGCTCACCGGCTTCCGGGCGATGCTGTCAGTCTTCGCCGCCGCCGTGGTGGGCGGATTGGGCTCCATTCCCGGCGCGGTGGTTGGCGCCCTGACCGTAGGCATCGGGGAGGAGCTGTCGCTGCTGTTCCTGGCGCCCTCCTATCGCAGCGTCGTCGGGTTCCTGGCCATCCTTCTCGTGCTCATCCTGCGGCCCCGCGGGATCCTCGGGCAGAGGGCCTACTGAGATGGAAAACTACCTGATCGCCATGGGCGTGTCGGCGGGCATCTACGCCCTGATGGCGCTCGGGTTGAACGTGATCTGGGGCATGGCCGGGCTGGTGAATCTGGGCCTGGTCGGCTTCTTCGCCGTGGGCGCCTACACCTCGGCCCTGCTGACGGTGAAGCTGGGCTTTCCCATCCTGGCCGGCGTGCTGGCGGGAACGGTGACGGGCGCGCTGGTGGGCGTCGTGGTCGCGCTGATCACGGCGCGGCTGCGGGGCGATTACCTGGCGATCGTCACCCTGGGTTTCGCCGAGGCGCTGCGCGTGCTCGCGAGCAACGAGGTCTGGCTGACCAATGGAACGGATGGCGTTTCCGGCATTCCAGGGCCGCTCCGCGCCGATCTGATGCCCGTGCAGTTCAACCTGCTCTTCCTCGGCATCGTCGTTGCCCTCGTCACGGTGGTGTTCTTCGCCTTCGAACGGCTGAGCTATTCGCCCTTTGGCCGGGTGCTGCGTGCCATCCGCGATGATGACCAGGTGGCCGCGGTCGCCGGCAAGTGGGTGATCGCCTACAAGGTCCAGGCCTTCGCCATCGGCTGTGCTGCCCTCGGCCTCGCCGGGGCGCTCTATGGCCACTACACCTCCTATATCGCGCCCGAGATCTTCGTGCCGCTGCTGACCCTCTACATCAAGCTGTCGCTGCTCGCGGGTGGGGTGGGCAACAACAAGGGCGCCATCATTGGCGCCGTGCTGGTGGTGGCCTTCCTGGAATCGACGCGCTTCATCATCCCGCTCTTCCCCGGCCTTTCTGCCGTGCAGGGTGCCGCGCTGCGGGAAATCATCGTCAGCGCCGCGCTGCTTGTGCTGCTGCGCTTCCGCACCCAGGGGCTGGTGCCTGAGGCCCGCTCCCATCCTGTGATCCCGCGGGGCCGGCACGGCCGGACGGCGCCGGTTGAAACCGCAGAGAAGACCTTCCATGCCTGAGATCGCTTCCACCATCACCCTGGACGACGTGGCACGAATCAGCTCCATCACGGCGGAAGGCGAGCCCGCGGCCGCCTATGCCGCCATCGACGCCTTGGCCAGGCGCGTCTTCGACCATCGGCTGTTCACCGTCACCCGCTCCATCCATGCGACGATGGAGGTGGAGCGCGTCTATTCCTCCAACCCCGGCGCCTACCCGGTGGGTGGGCGCAAGAAGAAGCAGGGCACGCCCTGGGGCGAGCAGGTGCTCGACCGAGGCCAGCCGCTGATCTGCCACGGGCCCGATGACATCCGCCGCGTCTTCTCGGACCATGAGCTGATCCTCAGCCTCGGCATCGGCGGCATGGTCAACATCCCCGTGCTCTTCGCTGGCCGGTCCCACGCGACAATGAACATGTCCCATGCCGGCGACCGTTTCAGCGAGATAGACTTCCC
>DATCMG010000185.1:0-5023 GCA_036563555.1 Roseomonas sp.
TCTTCCAGATGGGGCCAGGGGGCGAAGGCTTGTTCATGCGGGGATGGGCGCAAGGCGGCGGCCGGCCGTCAAGCCGCCACGCCGGGACAGGCGCGCCCAGCGCCAGGTCATCGCCGCCGCCACGCCGAACAGCCCGATCACCAGCCCGGCCCAGATGCCCGCCGGCCCCATCCCGGCGGGGAAGCCGAGGGCCAGCGCGGCCGTGAAGCCCAGCGCCCAGTAGCCGGCCGCGGCGATCAGCATCGGCGCGCGCGTGTCGTGCAGGCCACGCAGCGCGCCCGCGCCGACCACCTGCACCCCGTCGCTGAGCTGGAACAGCCCGGCATAGAACAGGAGGGTCACGGCCAGCGCCGCCGTTTCCGGAGCGCCGGGGGCGGCAGGGTCCAGGAAAAGGCCGGCCAGGGCGCCGGGGGCCAGCAGCATCAGAGCGGCCATCGGTCCCATGAAGGCGGTGGAGAGCGCGATGGCCGTCCAGCCAGCCCGCCAGGCGGCGCGCGGCTGCGCGGCGCCCATGGCCAGCCCGACCCGCGCCGTGGCTGCCTGCGCGAGGCCGAGCGGCACCGCGAAGGTGGTGCTGGCAATCTGGAGCGCGATGGCATGGGCCGCCACCGCATGGGCCCCGAAGGCGCCCATGGCGAGGCCCACCGCGCTGAACAGCCCGATCTCCAGCAGCATCTGCGCCGCGATGGGCAGGCCGAGCCGCAGCACCCGCAGCAGCCGCGACGGGTCGAGCCGCCAGATCCGGCCGAAGAAGCGGTAGCGGCGCAGCCGGTGGTCCCACAGGACGAACAGGGCGAGGGCGACGAACATGAAGCTGTCCGCCACCGCCCCGGCGATGCCCGCGCCGCGCACGCCCATTGCCGGGGCGCCGAGATTTCCGAAGATCAGCACCCAGCCGATCAGCGCGTTCAGCGGCACGGCCAGCAGGCCGATCACCAGCGGCGGCCAGGGCCGCTCCATGGCGGCCATGAGGCCGCGCAGGGTCAGGAACAGGCCGAAGGGCAGGATCCCCCACAGCATGCAGCGCAGGAAGTCCTGCGCCTGGGCGGCCAGGGTGGCCTCCTGCCCCAGCGCCCGCAGCACCGCGCCCCCGTTCCAGAGCAGGACCATCCCCGGCAGCGCGGCGAGCAATGCGGCCCATGCACCGGCCCGGAGCGTCCGGCGCATGGCCCGCACATGCCCGACCCGCCGTCCCCTCTCCTGCGCCAGCATGGCGGCGGCGGCGAAGGACAGGCCGAAGCCCGGGGCCAGCATGGTCCAGAACAGCGTGCCGGAGAGGGTGACGGCCGCCAGCGCATCGGTGGACAGATGGCCGAGATAGGCGGAATCAGTGGCCAGCAGGGCCATCTGCGAGAGATTGGTGAGCGCCATGGGCCAGGCGAGAAGGAGCGTCGCCCGCGCCTCCGTCCACCAGCCCGCGCGCGTGACCGTTCCTCCGTTCATGGCGCCCTTGTAACTCTTCGGCGCGGCCGCTGGCAGGCCAAGCTGCGGGAGGCACGGTTCCGTCCCACGCAAGCCTCACCGTTCCAGAGATGCCGGTGGGGCCAGGACGCCCCTTTCCGTTTTCCGTTCAGCCGGCGGTGCGGCGCCGCCAGATGCAGGCAAGGCCTAGCAGCCCCACACCGAAGAGCGCCAGGCTGGCTGGCTCCGGCACGGAGAGCACTCCCGGGGCTGCCAGCACCTTGGCGTTGCTCAACAGAAAGCTCAACGCATCGTCCTGCGACCGCAGGCCACCCGGCCAAACGATCGTGAGGGTGTCGGTCGGCTCGAAGATATTCCCCCAGAAACCGTTGTATCGGTTGCCCATCCTGGGATCGAACCAATCGGCCGGAAACTCGAAGAACGGGATCGCGTCAGCCCGCGCATTGCTCGACGTGCCGAACGAATAGCGCAGGTCGCCTGCCAGCCCGATGATCTCGAATGGCAGCGTGTAGGTGATGGTGTGCGCCCCGAGACAGTTGAAGGTGAGCGACTGGCACGCGAAATTGCCGCCGATCTGGCCGGCAACCGTGGAAGCCGGGGGAAGGAAGCTGCGATCGCTGGTCTGCGCCGGGTCGTCAAATGGGAAGCCATTGGTGCCGACGACCACGGGATCCAGGCGCGTTTCCGGCGTGTAGGAACCGAAAAAGTCCTGGATCACGATGCTCTGGGCCGGCATCCCGATGACCGGCGTATTGGTGCCGGACGCGGCGTCGAGCCATTCCGCCGCATCCAGAAAAGCCGCCCCGGCGGGCGATGCGGTCGCCATGGCCAGCACGATGGCGGCAGCCCACCCATTCTTCTTGAACATACTCATCAGCCCCTGGCTCCCGCTGGCCACGCGTCGATATGCGGTGCCGTGCATGGCAGTGAAGCAGAAATAAGACCAGCGCCGAATGATCCGGCACTACAAGCGTTTGCGAAGCCGGAGAATGATTGTGAAGCTGAAGCTGTAAAATTTGCCGCGCCGGGCGCCCGGCATATCAGTGCGGGCGCTCCTAATTTGCGCATGCCGTGATCTGTCGCAACGTCACGGATGTATTTTGCTCCGGGATCCGGGAATTACTGTCAATATTTCCGTCAGGACTGGCGATCAGGGCTCCGGTCACGACAAGCGGAGGTGGGCCGGCAGCTTCGTGGGTAACATGTCCGAAGCCAGAGGCACATCAAGGCGCATGGGCTGCCACCAAGCTGGTCCTGGCTGGTTTTCCTGTCAGGATGCTAACACTCGCAGCCGATCAGGGCATGCATCGAGAACCGGTCCTGGCGTTGACAAGGGGAGAGCACAGATGGCCGGTCCAGGCACACTTGCCCGTCGCAGCCTGCTTGCCTCGCCCGTTGCGCTGCCCTTGGCCGCCGCGTTGCCGGGCAGAGCGGAGGCGCAGCCGGCTGGGGTCGTGATGGACGAGATGTTGATCCCCGGTTCCGAGCCAGGAACCCAGTTGTACCTGCGGAACAAGCGTCCCGAGGCGCCGCCTGCGGGCCGCAATCCAGCCTCCGTGCTGTGCGTCCATGGCGCGACCTATCCGGCGAGCACCACCTTCGACCTTCCGCTCGCGGGCGTTTCCTGGATGGACTACATGGCCGGGCGCGGCTTCGATGTCTGGAGCCTGGACCTGACGGGCTATGGCCGCTCCACCCGCCCGCCCGCCGACCGTTCCCCGCCGCCGACGCGGGGCGAGCAGGCGGTGGCCGATATCGGCACGGCGCTGCGCCATATCCGCGAGACCCGCGGCGTCGCGAAGACGGGGCTGATCGGCTGGTCCTGGGGCACGACCCTCGTCGCGCGCTTCGCCACCGAGAACGCGGCGCTGGTGGACCGGCTGGTGCTCTACGCACCGCTCTGGCTGCGGAATGCTTCGAGCCGTGGCGCCGTGCCGGTGCCGGAGGGGCCGCTTCCGGCCTATCGCACCGTGACGCGCGCACAGGCGCGGGAGCGCTGGATGGCCGGCGTGCCGGACAACAAGCGCGGCAGCCTGCTCCCGCCCGGCTGGTTCGAGCACTGGGCCGATGTTACCTTCGCGACCGACCCGGAAGGGTCTCGCCAGGTGCCTTCCGTGCTGCGCGCGCCGAATGGCGTGCTGCAGGACCTCCGGGAATACTGGGATGCGGAGAGGCCCTTCTATGATCCGGCCAAGGTGACGGTGCCGGCTCTTCTGGTGCTGGGTGAATGGGACCGGGACACGCCGCCTTCCATGGCCACCACCCTCTTCCCCCTGCTGGTGAACTCCCCGGGCAAGCGGCTGGTGATGCTGGCCGAGGGCACGCATTCGATCATGCTGGAACGGAACCGGGGCGCCCTCTTCCAGGCCGTGCAGGTCTTCCTGGAAGAGAGCTTCGGCTGACCAGACAACGAACGGAACACACGAACGATGAAGCTGCTGCGACACGGCGCCCCCGGCATGGAGAAACCAGGCCTGCTGGATACGCAGGGCGTGATCCGTGACCTTTCCGGCACCATCCCGGACCTGGCGGGCGAGGTGCTGTCACGCGAGGGGATCGCGCGGCTGGCGGCGATCGACCCGGACTCCCTGCCCGCCGTCGCGCCCGGCACGCGGCTGGGTCCGCCGGTGGCGGGCACGCGGAACTTCGTCGCGATCGGGCTGAATTATGCCGACCATGCCGCGGAGAGCGGCGCCCCCGTGCCGAAGGAGCCGATCATCTTCCTGAAGTCGCTCAACGCGCTCGCGGGCCCGGATGACGACGTCTCCATCCCGCCCGACAGCCGCAAGAGCGACTGGGAGGTGGAGCTGGCCATCATCATCGGCCGGACGGCCAGGCGCGTCGCGGCGGATGCCGCGCTGGACCATGTCGCGGGCTACGCGATCTGCAACGACATCTCGGAGCGCGAGTGGCAGATGGAGCGCGGCGGCCTCTGGGACAAAGGCAAGAGCGCCGATGGCTATGGTCCCGTCGGCCCCTGGCTGGTCACGGCCGATGAGGTGCCCGATCCGCAGGACCTCGCCATGTGGTGCGAGGTGGATGGGCGGCGCATGCAGGACGGCTCCACCCGGACGATGATCTTCGATGTGCAGACTATTGTTTCCTATGTCAGCCAGTTCATCACGCTCCATCCCGGCGACATCATCACAACAGGCACGCCGCCAGGGGTGGGAATGGGGATGAAGCCACCCGTCTATCTCAAGCCGGGGCAGGTGATGCGGCTGGGGATCGAGGGGCTGGGCATCCAGACGCAACGGACGATCGCGGGGTGATGGGGGAGGGGCGGGGAGGAAAGCTCCCCGGCCCGCTCATCATCCCGCATTCGTCCAGGCCGCTTTGGGCGCGCATTACTAACCCTGTTGAATGTGGGCCAGGCGCCCGCCGGATACCCACCGCGGAATGGAATGGTGGGTATGCCGATGATCCCGGAACCGACCCGATTCGAGAGGGCGCTCCAGCGGGTTCGCGAGCAGCAGGCGCGCGTGGAGCGGCAGCAGAAGATGATCGCGACCTTGGAAAAGGTGGGAGAGTCGCATCTGCTGCCGGCCGCCTACCGGCTTCTCACGCAGATGCAGAGCACGCAGCGCCTGCTGAGCGAGGA
>DATCMG010000186.1:0-6420 GCA_036563555.1 Roseomonas sp.
GCCGGTGCCGCGCCGCTCGGGGCGTTTGGGGTGTTGCCGCCATCGGCGGTGTTGTCGTGGTGAGTCATGCGGGTCCTCCGCTGATCGCCACCCACATCCACTCATGAGCCACCGGGTGAGGGGGGCCGTGAGGGGGGCAGCACAGGTGCTGTCCCCTCACGGCCTCCTCACCGGGGCCTCCTCTTTCTCTCTTCCCTCATCGGTCATCGGCATTGGTCATGGCGACCTCCGGCGCGCTGCGCCTTGCCGCATCCAATCCGCGAGCTCCTGGTCCTTCAACGCGTAGGTCGCCCGCGCAGAGCGCCAGACGAGATTGCGGCCGCGCAGGGCGTCGATGGCGGACTGGGCGTCGCTCGGGCTGACCGGCGAACCGACCGCGGCCGCGTAGGCGGCGAGCGAGGCCGCGCCGAAGGGGACGTAGGAAGCACCCTCGGAGGCGATCCGGGCGAGAACGGCGCGCTGGAGTGGGGTGAGGGTCGCCCACTCGCTCTCGAACTCGTCCCAGACCCGCTCCCGCAGCGCGAGCGCGTCGCCGACGAGCGAGGCCTTGAGGCTGCCCGCGCCCGCCTCGCTGAGCGCCGCGCCCTCAAGCACCTGCTTCAGCATCTCGGGGCGATGCCCCAGCGCCTGGAAGGCGCGCCATACGTCTTCAGGGTCGAAGCGGTTGGCTTCGGCAAGGCGCTGGTTAAGCCAGGCGGTGTAGGCCTCCGTGAAGTCGCGGCCCAGTCTCGAGAAGTCGGAGACGTGGGCACCGTAGAGGGGCTGATCGCGCCGGACGCCCGACTCCGCGATGCGCCGTCACCAGAAAGGCTGGTCGCCGAAGAATGGGCAGATCGCGGTAGGTTTTCCCGCGCGGAGCGAGGCGCCGGTCGTTCCGGCACCACAGGAGGGACGGGCCATGCGGACAACCAACTCGCCGACGACGGCGCGGTGCACAGGATCCTCGAGGATGCCGGCCGTGACCTCGTCGACGGGGATCTCGACATGGACGTCTCGTTTCGCTGGTCAGTTCCTTCCTTGGGTGAAGACAGTGCTACCCGGGCGCGGACGCCGGCGACGCGTTGCCGCTGTGCGCAGCACGTCGGCCCGCGCCTGTCCTGAGGAAGCGGCTTCGCCCGGAGGGCGGAAGGCAAGGCACGAGGGGCGGCGACGGGGTGGCGCCCGGCCGCCTTCGGATCGAGCATGGCCGGGCCGAAGGAGCGCTTCGCGGTACGACGCTTCCTTATCCCCGCTCTCCCGAGAGGACAGCGGCGACGCGCGCAGCATCGGCCTGGTGACGGTAAGCTGGCCGCCTGACCACACCACCCGGAGCATCACACCGCTGACCCGTGCTGCAGGCGTCCCAGGATGGCCTCGACCTGCTGGGCGCCGGCCTCGGTCGTCGCCACACTGAGAGGCGTCCGGCCGTCCAGGAGTGGGTGGGGGCGACTGAGCCAGTGTGAGGCCCTCTCGGTGTCGCTCCAGACCTCGATCGCGAAGGCGATGACGCGGGCCAGCGGCGCCTGCGGATTTCGTTCCATAAGCTCCCCTCTTTTCCGTGGCGAGGTCGGCGCGAAGCGCGACCTGGGGCCGGCCGTTTCAATAAACGACCTCTTCTGTGGTCGACTTCGCGGCCTCTACGACTGCTTCCGGCTCCTTATCGAGAAGATCGACAGGGCGCTTCCAGTCCTCGAGGTCCACATGAGGCTTCGTGAACCAAAGGGCGATCTCCCATGGTGTGAACTTCTTTCCGAGGGTCGACAGGATCTCGGCGATCACGGGGCGGGGCTGGCCGTCCTTCAATTGGAAAAGCGAGACGCGGGCGACGGGGCCGTCATTGAGGGAGAAGACATGGCCCTCCCTAAGCCAGGCCTGGGCCTGGGCCGAGGGGTCTTCGGTCAACAGTCCGACCAGGCATGCCAGTTCGGCCGCCGTGGCGCTGGGGCATTCGCGGAAGAAGCGCTGCTGCAAAACCTGCCAGCGTCCCCTGGCCGTGACTGCTGCCCTCGTCCTCTCGGTCATGGCGGCACTATCCCGGCTGGCCGAGCGGGGCACTGAGCCAGGCGGTCACGGTCTCGACAGGTTGGGTGAGCCGCACCATCCGCCCGCCCGGCAGCAGGGCGGCGGTGCCGCCATCCTCGTCGTCGCAGAGGGCGCCGACGGCATGGGAGGAGAGGGCATGCGGACGCCCCTCGGCGTGGCGGATCATGAGGAAGCGCCCAACCCGCTGGCCTTCGGACATGCCCATTTCTTCCTACGAACGAAACGGAAACATATGAGACAAGTTGCCCTGAGTGCCACTCACGTTTGAGGCGGTGGTGAGCGAGGTTGGTAGGGACGGGTATGTGCGCCTCCGGGCGTATCTGCGGCATGCGGACAGCCAGTATTTGTCGGCGTGTTGTGCCGGCCGACAGGGCTGCGGGCGAGTCGTGGACCTATCGATCGCGAGGGCGATCGAGGTGATGGGCGGCGACGGCAGCCGGACGGTGCGAGAGCTCGGGCAGCGGCTGCGCTGCTCGCGCTGCGGCGGCCGGGACATCCGGGTGTCCTTGGGTGTCGATACCCGGCCCGAGCCTCTCCGCCAGGCCGAAGGATCCTTGCGGGTGTTCCGCGACGGCATGGCGGTGAAGGAGGACCAGCATGGTGGAAGGGGAGGGCAGTCAGTTCCGCACGACACCGGAACATGAGCCGAAGCCGGTGAAGCAGCCCAACGTGTTCGGCGGCACCACCAGCGACAGTCGCGGCGTGCAGATCAGCGGCAACGACAAGGGCAGCTCTACACCCTGGAACTGGCGGGCCTGCCAGGATCGCCCTGGTTTGGCCGGGGCAACATGGCGCTGCCGCGGCGTGTCATGGACAGCTGGCTGGACCACGGCACGCTCCCTGCCCCCTTCCGAATGCCAGAAGGCTCGTGAGGGCAGCCCAAAGCACCTTGTGGCCCTGGTCAGCCGATGAACTCATCCCCTGCGTGCATTGCCGCCCCGACAAGCGCCTCTGGGTCATTGAGGAGTTCGATGGGCTCCTGACGGCCTAACCATCCATTGCTCACGACGAACCAGAAGGCGCGCTGCCAGTCGCTGAAGCCCTCCGGGAGCGCCGCCAACACCTTGGCAATGGTCGGGTGTGGCTGGCCATCGCGGAACTGAAAGGCCGGGTAAACCTGCGTCCCGCGATGCTCGACGGAGAAGATTCTGCCCTGCTCCCGGCGGGCCTCGGCCTGAGTGCCGACCGCCGCGCCCGAGCGCACCGGGATCTCGGCCAGGAACCGGTCGCGGATGGCCAGATTGTCTGCCGCGAGCGCGGCCCACACTTCGCCCAGTTTGGCATGGTGACTTCGCTCCCTGGCTTCTTCCCTGCAACAACAGGGCAAGCACCCGATGGCATCGGTTCATGATCTCATCTCCAGCGGCACAGCTCCCTGGCATGATGCCAAGCGTTTCCAAACCGGATAACCGAGCCGCCCATAAGTGAAGTTTGATGGATCTGGGCCGTCCCTCTCCCGCAAGATCGCAGAGATCGCGGCGGGGCATGAGATCGAGCCCCCAAAGGCAAGGCACTGAGGAGAGCAGCATGTCCGTCATCCCGCCAGCGAAATCGGCATCACCAAGCTGGTCTGCCAAGTGGAGGCGATAATCCAGGAATCCGGCGATCCCGAAGGCTTCGACGCGGTCACTTGGCTGTCCTGCTGGCTGAACGAACCAGTGCCTGCGCTTGGCGGCGCAAGGCCCATCGAGCTGATGAATACCCTGGAGGGCCAAGCACAGGTTTCCGCGGTGCTCGCTCGGATGCAAAGCGGCGCCCACGCTTGAGCCTCAGAGGGCAAGCTTCTGAGGAGGACGGAGATGCCTGTCGGTCCCGTCCTCTGCCCCTGAAAGGGCCTGAAAGCGCTGCGGCTATGTTACCCATGCCGAGATCCGGCGGGTTATCCTGGAGAATGTCCAGGCGCAGACGGTCGCCTCCAGATTACCCGGTCGACTGACGGCTCAACTTGGCTTCCCATGCACCTCCACACGGCGGTTTGCCAGCCCCGAGTGCTTCGGGGCATGATCGGTGTAGTCTCCTCCAGAATGTCCAAGCTCTGACAAGCGGGATGAGGCATGACCGACGATCATTCATAAGGTGAGACCTTGTCGAAGAAGTTCCTGACGGATGTCATCCAGCAGTCATCCGACATGACGGGCGTTGCCGCCGGGCGTCTGGCGGCCGAGATCATCGCGGCCATCAAGGCGGAGATCGTCGAGAACGGCCGCTTCTCGCTGCCCGATTTTGGCTCCTTCACGATCCGCGAGACGCCGAAGCGCACCGCGCTGAACCCGCGCACGGGCGAGAAGGTCGCCGTGAAGGCCGGGGCCACGGTGAAGTTCAAGGCGGCTCCTTCGCTGAAGGTCGCGGCCTTTGCCGGCGCGAAGAAGGCCAAGCGGAAGGCTGCCAAGGGCAAGGCCAGCTGAAGACGGGCTGCGAAAAGCACCGGATCGGGCGCCCTGCTGTGGTGCCGCAGCAACGGCGACATAGCCGGGTTGGCGCGTCGCATGGGTCGTTACCAAGCAGCGTGATGGCCAACCTGCGCCGGGTAGGCTTGTGCGGTTTGATGAGCAGTGGCCGATCCCAGGCACCCAGTCCCGAAGTGACAGCCTTGCAGGGCGGGAGTTCATCCTCCTTCACCGTCATCGACTGAACCAGGAGAGAACGGCCGAGCGAGGCGGCAAGTTCCAACGTCCAGCTGCCCGGCAGGGGCAGGAACGTGTCGCCGTCACCGTCATCGCTGACAGCACCCGCGACAATCGCGTGCTGTCGCCCTCCATGTCCCGCAGCATCACAGCCTTGCCGAACTGGGCGCCGTTCTCGAGATCGGCGCCCTCCTCCCGGTTGGCATTCGTAGGAGGTTCGCCCTCTCCGCCGGGTCAGCGCGGCTCAACGGTTCGGGCGATGTTCGTCGTGGCTTGCGTGGCCTGGGAGGGCGGAAGCGGCGCTCGCAGCGCGGCCCGCGACGCTGCTCGTGCGCGGGCCTTGCAGGCGAGGACGAGCCGGCGCGGGAGAGGTTGACCTGCGCGGCCGGCGATCAGGTGCGAGATCGCCGCTTGTGTCGCTCCGAGCCGGCTGGCAATGCCCGCCAGCGTCAGCCTGGATCCTGGGCGGCTGTAGGCGGTCAGCAACCAGCGGAGCTGGGTGCGGTCCAGGCGTGCACTGCGCCGGCCCAGCTGTCGCCCGCGCAGCCGCAGATCCTCCCGCATGCGGGTGCGGGCGGCCGCGGCGAGGTCGTCCGGAATGCCGCGCTGACGCCGCCGGAGGCATTCCTGGATGCGCCTTGGGTCGAGGCCATGGGCTCGCGCGATCTCGGCGAGGGCGGTCGCGGGTGGGGAGACGAGAAACGCCTCGACAACCTCGCGGATGCGGTCGTCCTTGGCCCGGCGCGCTGCATCGCGCCTGGCTTGCGCGTCGCGCGCGAGCGCCAGCAGATCCGCTCGCACGACCAGGCCGTTGGAGCGTCCGGTGAGGAGAGTGATCAGCGCTGTCTCAGCCAGCCCGTGGCGGCGGCAGATCTCCAGGGCGGTGACACCGGGATCGGCGGCGGCGAAGTCCTGGAGCAGGGCGTTGTAGGCCCCCGGCTGATGGCGCCGGCGGCAGCAGGCGAGGGATTGCAGCAGGCGGTAGCCCAGCGTCCGCTGCCGCAGTCGCTGCCGCACCGCGCGGCGTTGCCGCTCCTCCTCCGAGACCATGCGCCCCGCGGGAGCTTTCTCGCCGCCCGGGCCCTGGTTGAGAAGCCGTGGCCCGAGGGTCTCGCGCAGTGCGGCGATGGCGGCGCGCTCGGCGTCATCCGCGGCGTCGCCCGCGGGGTGCAGGGCGATGATCCGGATCACGACGGGCTGACGGCGCTTTGCCCGGCGCCGGAGCCAAGCCTCCAGCGGGCGGTTCTTTCCCGCATGGTGTCGGGCGAGAGAGAGGTGCGTGGAGAAGCGGTCCCTCACACCGCGCCGGGTCTGACCGAGGTAGACGGCTGGCCCGCGAACGGACGGGGCGAGCTCATAGAGCACCGTCGTGCCGTTCGGCGGCACAGCTGTCGGCAGCCCAGGGCCGGCGACGATGATGGGCCGCAGCGGGAGCAGGAAGGAAGGACGCCGTGCGCGGCCTGCGGGGGCGCTCGTCTGGCGCCGTCGGCGGTTGCGCCTCGCCTCCGTGACGACGAGGGAGAGGCGGAGCTGGCGACGCTCGACCTGGAGGGGACGATTGGCTCCCCGGCCGGGTCCTCCGCCTCCGCGCTCTCCGCCGTTCCGTCGCCGTCCGCCCCTGCGCCCGCGTGGGGAGGGGGTGTTCCACCAGTTGCTGTTCATGGATCTTTGTCTCCGGGGCGCGGCGGCGGGATGCCGGGCCGGCCCGAAGGGCCCGGCACCGGCACCCCGCGCCGCTCCTCCGGAGACCCCTTTCCTCTCTCGCTCTTCCTCT
>DATCMG010000196.1:0-3683 GCA_036563555.1 Roseomonas sp.
TCCAGCCCCTCGGCGAAGTTCTCCAGCGGGATCACGCGGTCCAGCACGGGGGACATGCCGCCCGCCATCTTCGCCAGCCCATCCGCCACGTTGCGCATCGAGGCGCCGAAGCTGCCGAAGATGCGGAGCTGGCGCTGGAAGATCATCATCAGGTTGGTCTCGGCCGAGACGCCCGAGGTGCTGCCGCAGGTGACAAGACGCCCGCCCATCTTCAGCGCGAGCAGCGAGCCGGACCAGGTGCTGGCGCCGACATGCTCGAACACCACGTCCACGCCGCGCTTGTCCGTCAGGCGGCGCGCGATGGAGGCGAAGTTCTTCTCGGAGTAGTTCACGACATGGTCGGCGCCGAGTTCTTTCGCCTTGGCGCATTTCTCGTCGTCGCCGGCCGTCGCGATCACGGTGCAGCCGAGCGCCTTGGCCTCCTTGATCGCCACCGTGCCGATGCCCGATCCCGCGGCTTGGATCAGGATGGTTTCGCCGGGCTGCAGGCGCGCATTGTCGAACAGCATGTGCTCGACCGTGGAGAAGGTGATGGCGGCGCATGCGGCGTCGTTGTCGGGCACCGCATCCGGCACGCGCACCAGCAGCCGCGCCTTCTGGTTCACGTATTCCTGCGCGAAGCCGTCGAGATGGAAGCCCATCACGCCGGAGACATTCTCGCAGAGGTTGTCGCGGCCCTCGATGCAGGCCCGGCAATGGCCGCAGGTCTGCGCGCCATAGGGGGCGACGCGGTCGCCGGCCTTCCAGACCTGCACGCCCTCGCCGAGGGCGACGATCTCGCCAACCGCCTCGGCGCCGACGCAGATCGGAAGCTTGCGCTGGGTGAAGGCCATGCCGCGCCAGCCCCAGACATCGATGTGGTTCAGCGCGATGGCACGCATCCGCAACCGCACCTCGCCCGGCGCGGGCGGCGGGGGCTCGGGGATGTCCTCCAGCCGCAGGTCACGATCGCCATGCAGGCGAAGGGCGCGCATCAGGCGGGCTCTCCCGAGAGGACGAGGCAGACATTCTGCCCGCCGAAGCCGAAGGAGTTGGACAGGACGTGCTTCACCACCGCATCACGGGCGACATTCGGGACCACGTCCAGCGTAATGCTGGGGTCGGGCTCGTCATGATTGATGGTGGGCGGCAGCCGCTGGTCGCGGATTGCCAGCAGGGAGAAAGCCGCCTCCAGCGCGCCGGCAGCGGAGAGGGTGTGCCCGATCATGCTCTTGTTGGAGGAGATCGGCGGCGCGTTCTCGCCGAAGACGGCGCGCATCCCGAAATTCTCCATCTTGTCGTTCTCCGGCGTGCCCGTGCCGTGGCCGTTCACATAGGAGACCTGGCCAGGCTCCAGGCCAGCATCCGCCAGCGCGTTCTTCATCGCGCCCACGATGGCGCGGCCATCCGGGTTGGAGCGGGTGCGGTGGAAGTTGTCCGCGCGCTCGCCTGCACCCGAGACCAGGCCGATGATCGTCGCGCCGCGCGCCTTCGCGGCGTCGTAATCCTCCAGCACCAGGGCCGCCGCGCCCTCCGCCATGACGAAGCCGTCGCGCGACTTCTCGAAGGGGCGGGACGCCTTCTCCGGCTCATCGTTGCGGGTGGACAGGGCCGAGAGCAGGGAGAAGCGGATCAGCGCCTCGGCATGCACCGAGCCATCGGCACCGAGCGCGATGCATGCGTCGCATTCACCACGCTGGATCGCCTCCACCCCGAGCTGGATGGCCGATGCTCCCGTCGCGCAGGCGGTGGTGAGGGAGATCGGCGCGCCCCGCGTGCCGAAGCGGGTCGCGAGGCGCTCGCCGACACCGCCGAAGAGGAAGGTCTCGTAGATATCCGTGCGGCTGCCGCCCACGCTGGCCATGGCGGCATAGGAGGGCTCGCCCGCATGGCGGGCGAGGTCGAAGCGGGCGGACCATTCCAACTCGACTGGAGGCATGCCGAGGAAGAGCGGGCCGGGGAAGCTTCCCTTGGTGCCGATGGCAGCCTCGCTCAGCGCCTCCTCGATCGCCAGCGCGGCCATGTGCTCGACGCGCACGGGGCTGGTGAAGGGTTCCCCCCCGCGCTCCTCCGGCAGGTCGACGCAGCCGGCGATGGTGGTCCTGAGATGCTCGGTCGGGAAGCGGGTGATGCGCCGGATGCCGGACTGGCCGGCCAGCAGGCGCGACCAGTTCTCCGCCACCCCGAAGCCGAGGGAGGTGACGGCGCCGATGCCCGTGACGGCAACCAGGGGGCGGCCGAGATGGTCGCGCATCACTCCTCCTCCGCGCGGGAAAGGGCGGCGAGCGCCTCGCCGCGCCACTGCCCGAAGCCGGTGACGAGAATGCGGAACGGGGCCGCCACCTCATCTCCATCGGCCGGGTCCATCGCTGCGTAGAAGCCACCACGCGAGAGGGCGAGGGCGGCGAGGGCCACATGGGCGGGGAAGGAACCCTCCACCCCATGGCCGATCAGGTTGGCGGGGCGGCGCACCGGGGCGCCGAGGCCGCGGAGGAAGGCCTCCTCCTCGGCCCAGGCGGCGGGAGTGCCGGAGGCGCCGGAAATCACCGCGTCCACGCCTTCCGGCGCGACACGGGCGAGAAGAGCGCGGGCAGCATCTGCGGACTCGCCCGGGGCCGCGTGATGCGTGGTGTCGGTGGCCACCGCGTCGAGCCGGGCCAGCACGCGGGCGCCGCGCGCCTTCGCGTGCTCCGCCGTCTCCAGCACGAGGAAGCCGGCCACGCCGCCGAGGATCATGCCCCCCTGGCCCGAGCCATGCCGCTGGGAGAGCGGCTTGTGCGGGCCTTCCCACATGCCGTCGCCGGTGCGGTAGAGCAGCATCAGGTCCCAGCGTTGCGCGGTCATGGCGCCGCCGACGAGGGCGATCTCGCCGCGCCCTTCGGAAAGCCGCGCATGGGCGATACGCACCGCATCGGCGGCCGCGCTCTCCTCGCCCATGAAGGTGCGGGAGGAGCCGGTGACACCGTGGACGATGGAGATATTGCCGGCCAGCAGGTTGGAGAGCTGGGCCAGGAAAAGGGTGGGGCGCAGGCCGGTGGCGAGCAACTCGTTCATCCGGGCGCCGTCATTGGCGGTGGCCAACTCGGCATTCACCTGCTCGTCCAACTCCAGGTCCCGCTCGCCGCCGCCCGCGGCGACGATCAGGTCCATATCGGTGACGAGGTCGCGCGCCCCGGCATCGTCGATGGCAAGGCCGGCGGCATAGGTGCCCAGGCGCTGCCAGGGCTCCATCTGGCGCTGGTCGCCCTTCTTGGGGATCTGCTTGTCCAGGCTCAGCGCCGGCAGGGGATGGACGGGCCAGGGGGCGTAGGTGGCGTTGTCCACCACAGGCGCGGCACCGGTGGAGAGGGTGTCCCAATGCGCGTCAGGCCCTTCGCCGAGGGCGGTGACGAGGCCAATGCCGGTGACGACGACCTGATGGCGCGTCATGCCTGATGTCCCGGCAGGCCGATCCGCACGGCATTGGCGCGCATGGCGGCCTCCAGATCCGGATGGGGGAAGGGCATGGAGCGGAGCAGGATCTCGGCATCGGCGATGCGCTTGCCGTCGCTCATCACCCGCGCCTCCGTCACCGTGTAGCCGGAGCCGTCATGCGTGACCTTGGAGGTGACCTGCAGCGGCGCGTTCGGGCCGACGAAGTTGCGGAACTTCGCTTCCTTCACCGACATCAGGAAGGGCATCTGCGCAAAGCCGTTGCGCCCGAG